>JACONL010000001.1:278952-352637 GCA_014332745.1 Alphaproteobacteria bacterium GM7ARS4
TGTTTCTAAGACAAAACGTTCATTTGGATAGAGTGCCGTAAGATCATCAAAATTAACACGATGGCGACTCTTTTCAGGTTCAGAAAAATTCACTTTCAAGGGTGTCTCTAGACAGAAATAGCGCTCTCCGTCTTGAGGCGGCTTCACATGGCCCTCAACAATATCGCCATTTCTCAGATTGTATTCCTTGATATTGCGAGGAGAGATGTAAATATCATCTGGACCGGGAAGATAGTTAGAGTCGGAAGAGCGTAAAAAACCGAAATCATCCTGTAGCACCTCTAATGTTCCTTCGATGGAGATTGCTTTTTCTTCTTCCGAGAGTTTCTTAAGGATATTGAACATCATATCCTGACGTCTCAAATTGGAAGCATTCTCTATATTGAGACTTTCCGCGTAAGATAATAATTCAGAAGATGACTTTGCTTTTAATTCTTGCATATGCATAACGAGACCTGACCCTTTCACAAAAATGATACGTGTAGGAGGAAAGAAACAACGAGAAGGACATATCCTCCTCATGTCCTATGACGACATCTCAGGATGTATGATGAATAAGGAGAGATATCCCACACCGCCCAGCCCTTTATACTTCGAAAAGACACATGTATGCAACAATAGAATATAGTATTAAAAGAATTGTTGTTACTGTTACAGGTGTGAATATCGTGGAAAGATATTTTAGAACAGCATCCTCCTGTTTTTTCCTACATATAGGGAAGATATGCCATGTTTGTTGATAACAGATTTTTATGGCATAAGAACAGGCTGGTAGAGTGATGTGAATTATGGGGATATATTTTTTCTGTTCTCTCAGGCGTTGTGCATATCAGAAGATTCTCTGGAGCTCCTCAGGGGATGTTTTGTTGTGAAGATGTGTAAAAAAGGGCTGTTTTCCTCACTAAGGTGTATATCACTTCATATCTCTGTTGTTATCCAAAGCTTTTAAGACATTGATAGAATGAATAATCCACAGCTCATTTTGGCCTCAAGGAGTCCTTCAAGGCGCGCCATGCTAGAGTCTGCTGGATTAGAATTCGATGTATGCTTTTCGGGTGTCGAAGAGGCGACAATCAAAGACGAAGGGAGAAAGAAAAAATGGGATGCAAGGAAAATGTCCATGCATTTAGCTGTGGTGAAAGCATCCGCCATTAAGAATGGACATGCCTATATTATTGGTGCTGACCAGATCTTGGAGTATGAAGGTTCATGGTTTGACAAACCAGCCCATGCGGATGAAGCCCTTCTTCAATTGCGCCATTTACGTGGCCAACATTATCGCTTATGGACATCTGTCTGTATAAAAAAAAACAATAAGCTGTTATGGGACTATCATGCCTGTTCTGTGATGAAGATGCGTTTTTTTAGCGATGATTTTCTCACAGCGTACATAAAGAAAGGCGGTGATGTCATTCTCTCTAGTCCTGGCGCCTGTTTATTGGATGGGATGGGCGCGCAACTCTTAGACTCTTATGAAGGCGACTATTTTTCTATTTTAGGTCTTCCCCTTCTTCCTTTGTTGGATGCTTTACGTATGCATAACATGTTAGGACGATGACGTATGCGGCTGTCATAGGCGATCCTGTTTCCCATTCGCGTTCGAGATGCATTTTTAATTATTGGTTAGAACGCCACAGCATCGAAGGCCGCTATGAAACATTGCGTGTCGTTGCCAGAGATTTGCGTCGCTCTGTCTTTGATTTACAAAGGAAGGGATATCGAGGCATCAACGTAACATTACCCCATAAGGAAAGCATATGTTCTCTTATGGATGATATGGATATGGTGGCGAAGAGGATAGGCGCTGTGAACATGGTCACATTTGGTGATGATGGTAGGATTTACGGCAGGAATACCGATGGTGAGGGATTCATTCGTGCCTTAGAGAGGTGCTGTGTTGGCGTTCGTTCACACATAAAAGGAAAGCCTATCGTTGTTATGGGAGCGGGTGGTGTGGCGCGGGCTGTGAGCGTGTCATTGTTAGCGTATGTGGGAGGGGATTGTCAGTTGCGTATCGTCAATCGTGATTGTCGGCGAGGTCGCGCGCTTATTCATTTTCTTGGCGCTGGGCGTTTCTATGATTGGGATGACCATAGATGCGCATGTGAGGGAGCGGCTCTTGTGATTAATGGGACATCTCTTGGCATGGATGGCGGGACTATGTGGGAAGAGACGACGGTCGATTGGGGGTTAATTTTTTCTGAGGTTGCCCATCGTTGTATTGTTTACGATACGGTTTATGTTCCTTTAGAGACATCTTTATTGCGTTCTGCTCGAGAGAGCGGTTTGCCTTGCGTGGATGGTTTGTGGATGCTGTTGTATCAAGCTGTGCCAGCGTGTGTGTCGTGGTTTGGCGTTGAGCCTATTGTGGACGAGGATGTGCGCCGTCATGTGCTTTCTGATATTCTCTGTGGCAGGGCCTCTCTATGATGATTATTGGTGTGACGGGACAGATAGGGATGGGAAAATCTGTCGTTAGTTCCATGTTTAAGCGTTTAGGTTTTTGGGTTTATGATGCGGATAGGGAGGCGCGTCAGCTCTTGGACGATGACGATGTGATATCGAAGATAAGAGCTATTTTTGGCAAGGGTTGTTTGCTTCCTTCTGGTTGTGTGAACAGGGATTATTTGCGCCGTTGTGTTTTAGGGAGTGAGGAGAATTTGCGCCAATTGGAGAGGCTAATCCATCCTCGATTATCATCTCTTTTAGTCAGCTTTTTGCGGAAGGCATGGATAAATAGATGTCGTGGTGTTGTTCTGGATGTGCCTTTACTTTTTGAGAAGGGTGGATGGCGTCGTTGTGATCATGTCGTTGTTGTTTCTGCTCCTTTTTTTGTGCAGAGGGCTCGTTTGCGTCGGCGTGGCTTAAGTTGGGGGGACATGGAGCGTTTTATGGCATTACAATGGAGTGATAGACAGAAATGTCGCGCTGCCGATTATATTATCAAGACAGGTTTAGGCTACGACCATGCGTGGCGTTCTGTTGTATGGTATGTGCGTCATGGGTTATGCGGTGGGTCGCGTAAGCCTTTGAGGGCGTATCTTGATGGTGAGAGGCGATTAAAGAGGGAGAGGCTTTATGCGTGAGATTGTGCTAGATACGGAGACGACGGGTTTGGATGTGGAGAAGGGCGAGCGTATCGTAGAGATTGCGTGTGTTGTTTTGCAGGATAGGAAGCTCACGGGGGAGGAGAAGCAGTGGTATATCAATCCGGGGAAGCCTGTGGGGAGTTCCTTTGATATTCATGGCTTGAGCGATGATTTTTTGCGTGATAAGCCATTTTTTTCCTCTATTATGGGGTCTTTTTTAGCGTTTATAGGGGACTCGCCCCTTGTCATTCATCATGCGGCTTTTGACATGGCATTTTTGGAGCATGCGTTGAGGGAGGCGGGGGGTCCTTCGTTAAAGAGGCATCAGGTCATAGACACATTGGAATTAGCGCGTTCGGCATTTCCCAATAGTCGTGTCAGTTTGGATGATTTATGTCAGCGTTTTCACATAGATCTTTCTTCGCGCCGTCAGGGTCATGGGGGTCTTATCGATGCGCGCCTTTTGGCTCGTGTCTATCTTTCTCTTCTTTTAAGGGACCAGCGTCGCCTGCTTCTTGATGTTGAGGAGGGGTCGTTTTCTGTGGATTCTTTACCCTGCGGTGAGGATATTCAAGGCAAGGGGTTTATTTTGAAGCATCCTTGTCAAGAAGAGAGGGACGCCCATGCGTTCATGGTGAAGGGACTCGAGGGTTCTTTATGGAAGGAGTTCGTCAATGGTCGCTAAAGGGCCTCTTGTGGGTGTCGTTATGGGGAGCGTATCGGATTGGGATTGTTTGCGGAAGGCGTCGCGGTTGTTGGATGACGTTTCTGTGTCCCATGAGGTTCGTATTATTTCGGCGCACAGGACACCTGAGCGCTTGCGTGATTATGGTTTGGGGGTAGAGGCGAGGGGGATTAAGGTTGTGATAGCGGGCGCTGGTGGCTCTGCCCATTTACCGGGGATGCTTGCCTCTTATAGTCTTCTTCCTATTATTGGCGTGCCGATGGTGAGTTCTTTTCAAGATGGCGTTGATAGTTTGCTGTCGATCGTCAATATGCCTGCTGGTGTTGGTGTGGCGACGATGGCGGTGGGTGATAAGGGTGCGGTGAATGGCGCTTTATTGGCGGTTTCTATTTTATCGTTGGAGGATAGAGCGTTACGTGAGCGTCTGCGGGCGTGGCGTCATCATCAGACGGAGTCGGTGCCAGAGTGTCCGCCTTCGTGAGGGGAAGACGATTACGCGATGTTGGCACAGGGTTCGTGGATAGGGATTGTGGGTGGTGGGCAGTTGGGGATGATGTTAGCAGTGGAAGCCCGTAAGGCGGGGTATCGCGTATATCTTTTTTGTGATGACCAGGATGCGCCAGCTTTGTCCCATGCTGACCGTTATAGGATTGCCGATTATGGAGATGGGGAGGCGTTGATGGCGTTTGCTCGTTTTTGCTCGGTGGTGACGTGCGAATTTGAGCATATTCCCATCGCGTCCCTTCGCCATATAGAGCGTTATGGTTGTTTGCGTCCGTCCTCGCATGTGTTTTTCATTGCTCAACATAGGGCGAGGGAGAAGCGTTTCATCGACTCCCATTCTTTGCCTGTTGCGCCTTGGTGCGAGGTGAGGTGTGGTTCGGGTATCATGGAGGCGATACGGCATGTGGGTCTTCCTTGTCTTCTTAAGACATGCGCTTTGGGTTATGACGGCAGGGGACAGAGGATGTTGCGGACGATGGATGATGTGAAGGATGTCTCTTCTTCTTTGTCTGGCGATGACATCGTGGAGAAGAAGATAGCGTATGTCATGGAGTTTTCCATCATTGCCTGTCGTAGCCTTTCTGGTGTTGTGTGTTGTTATGATGTGGCGCGTAACGAACATAAGGGCGGGATTTTACACAGGAGCATTGTTCCCGTAGGATCTTGTTCTCTTTTTCCTGACGAGGTGAGGCAGAGGGCGGAACACATGGCGGTGCATTTGATAGAGCGTTTGGATGTGGTGGGGCTTTTAGCGGTCGAATTTTTCTTAACCTCTGATGGGGAGATTATCATCAACGAGGTCGCGCCACGGGCACATAATTCGGGACATTGGACGATGGATGGGAGCAAGACGTCCCAATTTGCCCAATGGGTGAGGATGATCAGTGGTGGCGACTCTGGCGATATTAGTCGTACGCACAAGGTCGAGATGTATAATCTCTTGGGGGATGACGTCCATCGGTATGAAGGCAAGAGGTCGTCATCACGGGAGCGTGTGCATCTTTACGGCAAGAAGTGTGTGCGTGCGGGTCGCAAAATGGGCCATGTGAATATCCTTTCTAGTGATGTTAGGACGATGTGAATTGACGGAAGAGGGAGGCGGCTTTTGTGACATCATTGAGGCGTCGTATGATGAATGCGTCGAGGGCGCTTGGCGAGGGCGCTGTCTGTGCGTAGAGGAGAGCCGTTGTGTAGATGTAATTGAGCGAGACATAGCGGCTATCACCATATGAGATGGTCTGTTGGGCGAGACTCCACAATCGAGGGATTGTTTTTCTATGCATATCGTGGGCGATGGTAGGGTGTCTGGCGAGGAGACTGGCGGTTTTGCGTGCGCATGGGACATCTTGGCAGAGCAATGTAATTTTCACGTGGAGGGCGTGGCTGAGGGTTTGGGTCGTTCCCTTGATGGTGTTATTGTTCTGTTTTTCCCGTATGGCGCATAAGGTTTGTTCGTCATAGCTGTCGTTGAGGCAATGGAGCATATCCTCTATGTCGAAGGGGAAATATCGGTATAGCGCCTCTTGCTGTTGTGTTGTCAGCTGTTGGGTGATGGCGTCCATATGCCACCCATGGCGGGGAATGATGGGGAGAATATGCTCTTTGAGCCATAGGGCGCGTTCGTTGTGCGTGCGGTGTGTCTGTTGTGTTTGGGTTTTGGACATGCTTCTGGATGGGCTTTTGGACGGGCTTTTGGATGGGATGAAGCGTTGTTTCTATGTCTCGTGGATAGACCCTGCCGTATCTGTGCGTATGGCATGCTCTTTTGTTGAGTCGTATCGCTTGTGCATTTCCTGTGTGAATCCGATATGGCGTAGGGAGTCTATGCGTTTGAGGATGAGGATACCATCGAGATGGTCGCATTCATGCTGTATGACTCGTGCGTGGAATCCCGATGCTTCACCCTGTATGGTTTCTCCTGTGGGTGTTTGTGCGGTATAGAGAATATGTTCATAGCGTGGGACGACGGCGCGTATGTTGGGAAGGGAGAGACATCCCTCTAAGCCAAGGGTTGTTTCTGCTTTTTTCGGCATATAGAGGGGATTGATGAGGATGGTATAGGGGATGGTTTGTGCGTTTTTTTCTTGGGTGATACGTTCTCTGGGGATGTGGTAGAGAATAATGCGTTGCATGTGCCCGATTTGCGGTGCGGCGAGTCCGGCGCCAGCGGGGGTATTTTTGAGGGTATCGAGGAGGTCTTGGATGATGTTTTGGGTTTGGCGCGCGTTGATGTCGCCGACATGGGGGCTTGTGTCGAGGAGTCGTGTATCGCCAAGTTTAAGGATGGGGCATATGGTCATGCGTGTCGCGGGGGTGTGCGTTGATGGGATGGAGGTCAAAGATATTGCATGCTGGACGGACGTCTATTATAGTGTGTAGATATGCGTTTTGTTGCGTGCTTATTGTATAGAGAGGAGAGTTACCATCATAGAGATTAACGTTCGCAATAATGATGTGGATCAGGCGTTACGTTTATTGAAGAGGCGTATGCAGCGCGAAGGTCTTTTTCGCGAGATAAGGCGTTTGCGCGCCTACGAGAAGCCGTCAGAGAGGCGCGTGCGTGTGCAGGGGGATATGCGCCGTCGTCACCTTAAGTTTCTACGCAAGCGTAGAGAGCGCGAAGGATACTAGAAAAGACGATGGGCGGGGTGCCGCCGGGTGGAATTGAACCACCGGCCTCACCCTTACCAAGGGTGCGCTCTACCCCTGAGCTACGGCGGCGGGCATGTATAGTCGTTTTACGCTCTTGCCTCTCTTCGTGCAAGGGATAGGTCATGCTGTCTTGCGGGCGTTGTGTTTTGTGTTATCCCCTTGTCACCTTGTGTCAGCACAAGGGAGGGGGGCAATCTCTCTATGCTTCAGATGGATTGGCCCTTTATGGTGAAGGGCTTGACGACGACTTCGGGGAGGGACGGCGGGACATCCCAGTGACGTTGATAGATTTTTCCTTCGCTATCGGTGGCGAGCACGTCGATGGTCTTCCCTATATCGTCACCCTTGTAGAAAAATGTGAAATGGGGGTTTTCGCTCATAGAGACACTGGGTTCGACTCTAAAGAGGGTCTTTCCGTTGGATGTGATGATGACGGAGTCGATATAGTGGGCGGGTATTTCAGAACGGCTGATTTGGTCGAATTGGAATCCGGAATAATTAGGGTGTCGTATAAGGAATTGCGCTTTCACCATGCCATTGGTGTCTTGTTCGATGAATTTCATTTTCATCTCGCCCATGTGTTTTTCGGCTTCCGCCATCCCTGAGAGAGAGGGTGCGGAACATCCGCCGGCTGCTTTGATAAAATTCGCGATCTCAAAGAATTCTCCCGTTTTTGTTTCGGCAACGGCGCGCAAGTATGTATAGCTGTCGATTCGTATGCGCACATCCACATTGGGGCTCTCATGGGTTGAGTCGCTATAGAGTTTCATAGCGAAAGGGGCTGGATTATGGTCGATGACGAGGGAGAGATTTTTAATGGTCTCTGGATTTTTGAAGCGAATGCTGATAGGGACAATGGCGGCATCGAGGGCGCGCATGGGCGATTGCATGGTCATGAGGTGAGCGCCATCCTGGAGCGTTTCGCCTGGGAAAATTTGTTCCTTGAGTTCGAGCCATATGCTGTGGTCGCCTAGCTTACCGCCCGCATGCGCATGGTGGCTTGTGAGGGTAAGATGCATAAGCCCGACAGTCATCACCGCTGTCAGCGTACGTCTCACCACGGCGCGTTCTGCTCTCTTCGTGGCGTTTGTCTTTCTGTATTCCCCTCTTGTGTATTCCTGATGTCTGTTCATTGTGATGACCCTTGAACATTGTGATAATTATCATGATAGATATGGCTCATGTTTTTAGCGAGGTCAACAATTTCTTTATTCCCATTCTAGTTCAGCGAAGGCGAATGTGACATTGGCGGGATGGTATCGTTCGAAGAGTTGCCACTGGTCTTTTTGGTTCTGTGCGGCCATGGAGATGGCGTCCTGTATGGCGACATGGTCTTTGATGAGTTTCCGCACGTCACGGACGACATCCTGCAGGTAATGGTCCATAGCGTGGATGGCGTGTTTCCATTGGGCGAGAGGCGGGTCGCCATGGCCGGGCAAGATGGTTTTGTGAGGTGTGTTTTCTATCTTGTTGAGGATGTCGAGCCAGCCTAATGTGTTTCCATCGAAGGTCGGTATATGGTCTACAAAGACGAGGTCGCCTGTGAGGAGGCATTGGCTCATGCTCTCTAGCGCTGTTATATCGGTATGGGTGTGGGCGGGCTTCCATGCCTCGATGCGGAGCTCTCGGTCGCCGAGGGATATGGTGAGAGGCTTGTCAATATCAACGGTGTGTGTTGGTGCGACAATGCGTGTTTTTTTGGCGTTGTGCGCGCCGAGCGTATCACTCAATCCTTCGAGATAATAGTTGCCTACTTGGGCGAGTGCGCGCGGCAGGTTTTTGTGGCCTATAAAGATGGGGTTATCCTCAAGGAAGGCGCTGGCGCCGAAGATATGGTCGGGATGGACATGGGACAAGATAACGTGGGAGATGGGCTTGTCTGATAGGGTGCGTATGGCGCGTCTGAGGTTTTGTCCTAATGTATGCGAGTATCCCGTATCGAAGACGGCAATGGAGTCCGAGCCGATAACCACATGCATATTGGCCATATTCCCGCCATTATCTGGTGAGGGTTCTTGAAGTTTTCCCACATGGGTATAGAGTCCTTCGCTGACTTTGTGTAAAGTGATGCGCAAGGGGTCGTCATCATGGGGTATGGTTTTGTTCCTCTGCCGTGCGAGCGTTTTCTGTGCGAGCATGGGGTAAGAGAGGAGGAAGACGAGGGCGTTGAGGAATCCGCGTCTGGAGAGGGAGGGCGCTTTTTTTGTGGCGTTGGGCGGCGTGGTGATACGTTGTCTCATGACATAAGGAGAGGGAGAGGGGATAGGCAGGTGTTGGGATGTTGGTGTAGGAGTCCATCTTATCACCATGGGGGAGGTCTGTGGAAGGAGAAAGAAACGATGGAGCGTGTTGTTGTTTTTGGCGGTGGCGGGTTCATAGGTCGTTATGTGGTGCGTCATTTAGCGAGGCGGGGCTATATGGTGCGCGTTGTGTCCCGTTATCCTGATAGATTAGGTGCGTTGCGTGTGGCGGGGGATGTGGGTCAAGTCTCACCAGTGTATGGTGATGTGCGTTCGGTGCGTTCGGTGGAGCGTTTGGTTTCTGATGCCTATGGTGTTATTAACCTTGTGGGCATATTGAAAGAGCCTTTTTGGAGTGTGCGCGGTCGTCTTTTTCGGGCGATTCATGAGGATGTGGCGAGGCGTATCGCTGAGTGTTCGTGGCGCGCTGGCGTAGACTATGTCGTCCATGTGTCAGCCTTAGGCGTAGAGCGTAACAAGGCGTCCGCCTATGCCCGTTCGAAATATGCGGGTGAGGAGGCTGTTCGTAAGGCCCATAAGGGTGCGGTGATTCTGCGTCCCAGTGTTGTTTTTGGCTATGAGGATATGTTTTTCACCATGTTTGCTCGTATGGCATGTTGGTTGCCTTGTCTTCCTGTGTTTGGCGCTCATGGTTTTTGGGGGCGGGAGGACAGATGGGGCGTGCGTATGCAGCCTGTCTATGTGGATGATGTGGCATGTGCGCTAAGCCGTATGATAGGGAGGCAGGACATGCACGGCACACGATGGGATGTCGTGGGTGAGGATGTCTATGGTTTTGGCGGTTTGATGCGTGTCTTATTGAGGTCTATTGGCAGGAGGCGTTTTTTATGTCCTGTGCCACCATGGTTGATTTTACCTATCGCATGGGTTAGCAATATGATTCCTCCCCGCCTTCTTACGTGGGACCAAGGGTTTCTTTTACTCCGAGATAATGTATCGACACATGTATCGAAAGGGGACAAACAGAATCTGTTTGCTGTCTTGGGGATTAAGCCCCGCCGTCTAGAGGCCGAATTACCGCGTTTATTAGAGCGTTTCCATAAAAGAAAAAGGTAGGAACAAGCCATGAAGAAGAGATGTGCGTTGTTATATTCGGGTCAGCCGCGTGATTTAAAGGCATGCTATCCCAACCATAAAAAGATGGTTATCGATGCCAATCCTCAGTGGGATATGGATATTTTTGCGCATATCTGGCATGACGAGGGTGAGAATCTCACCCAAGACAAGGTCCATAATCCATGTGGATTTGCTAACGACCGTGACATCGTTCCGTTTATAAGGGAGCATTGGCGAGCAAAGGGACTTATCCTTGAGAAGCCACGGCGTTTTACCCTTAAGGATGAACGTCTGTTGGACGATGTGTGGCAGTCTGAACAGCTCACGCGTCGTGAGGGTTTTCTGCTGTCGGATGTGGCGTCTATTGTCAGCAATGGGCTATCGCAATGCTATAGTCTGCATCAAGCATATCTTTTGAAGACAGCCTACGAGGAGAAGCGCGCCACGTCCTATGATTGCGTGATGCGCCTTCGAACAGACCTTTATTTTAGGAAGCCCATTCTCTTGGAGAGATACGACTTAGGCTGTATCAACGTGCAAGAATTAGTGCATGCTCTTCCTCTTTTTGAGAGGAGGGTGCGTCATATATCCGATATTTTTGCCTTTGGCGACAACAAGCACATGGGTATCCTGTGTTCCCTGTATCCCCATGTGGAGGATTATCTGCCCCTTCTCTGTGATGACAAGCGTTATTCGAACGAGAGAACGCTGATGCACCATTTGTTATATGTCCACAAGGTGAGGGTCGTGTCATCTGTGGGTCTTTTGGATATGTGTCTTGCCCGTTACAAGGAGCATTTTCTGGGTCGTTCCTATGATGGGCATACATCTCCTCTGCGCGTGCGTATGTCAAAATTCTGGCGTTTCCTCAAATTTAAGGGGAGGGCATGGCATCATGCGTTGCTCTTGGCATTTAAGAACATGAGGAATAGCCTTTCGAGACGTGTTATTGAATGACGTTATTGTGTGAGGGCGGTGTCGTTTCGCGCCTCATGGCGTCTTCTGCTGTATAGGGCTGTGAGATGGTGTGTATATGCGTGCCATCCACGAGGATTTCTTGGCATAGGGGGCGTGCGTTATAGCTGCTTGCCATAGCTGCTCCATAGGCGCCAGCATGGGCGATAGCGACGGCGTCTTGGGCTTTGAGGGGCGGGAGCATGAGATTTTTGTTAAACATATCGGACGACTCACAGATGGGGCCGACGACATCGGTGAGGATGGGTTGTTCGTCATGCTTTTCTTGTGCGAGGAGGAGGGGATGTTCGCTGTGGTAGAGGGCGGGGCGTATGAGGTCATTCATGGCGGCGTCGATAATGAGGATATTGCGGTGCTTTTGTCGTTTGTGGCGTATGACGCGTGCGATAAGGATGGCGGTATTGCCGATAATAGAGCGTCCGGGTTCGAAGATGAGCGTTCCCTGATATGTTTTGAGGATGTTATGGACACTCTGGGCATAGGTTTGGAAATGGCGTTTGGTATCGTTATGGGGGGGGCATATATCGAGTCCGCCGCCGAGGTCGAGGCTTGGCACGGGGATAGCGTTTTGTTGTAAGGCGGTGGCGAGGGTTTTGAGGCATTGAAAGGCTGGTTCGAAGGCGCGGGCGTCTCGAATTTGCGAGCCTATATGGATGGCGAGTCCTGTGAATGTGAGGGCGGGGTGGGTGTGGATACGTTGGGCGAGGGTCGGGATGAGGTCGGGTTGGATTCCGAATTTATCATGTTTATTGCCGGTGGATATTTTGGCGTGGGTGGGTGCTTGAATATCGGGATTGACGCGTAAGGCGCATCGTATGCTGTGTGGTGGCGGGTGGTGGCGGACGACATTTTCGATATCGTCCAATTCTTCTTGGGATTCGATATTGATTTGGCGTATGCCATGTCGGGCGGCGTGAGCGAGTTCGTCATATGTTTTGCCGACTCCCGAGAAAACGATATGCTCAGGGGCTATACCAGCCTTGAGGGCTCTTTGCATTTCGCCATAGGAGACAATGTCAGCGCCCCACCCCATGCGCTTGAGGATATGGAGGAGGGCGATATGTCCGTTTGCCTTCACGGCATAACAGACGAGGCTTTTTTGTGGCAGGGCGCTGATGGCTTGTTGGAAGAGGGTGGCATTATGGACGAGGGCTTGTTGCGCATAACAATAGAGTGGCGTGGGGTAAAGGGAGAGGATGTGGGATATGGGGACATGGTCGCAATGCAAGAGACCTTCTTTGTAGGGGAAGAATGGGGGTGGCATGGGGTGTCACGCCTTTATGTTTTTGGCGGGTATTCATAGGGAGGCGGGCTATCGATGGGCGGGACAGGGTTTGCCTTGCGTCCGCAATGGCTCAGGGCGAGACTGAGGGCGATGATGGCGAGGAGGATGAGACAAGGACGACAGGGCATAAGACGAGGCATGGGGCTTTAGGGGGGCGGGCGTTAGGGTTTGTGGGTGAGCGTTGGTGGCGTTGGTGGCAATATGTAGCGTGTGCGCGCATGAGCGATGGCGTGGCGTATCTGTTCTGGCGCTGTTCCCCCTAGGGAGTTTCGGCTCTTCATGCTGATGATGGGTTGGAGCGCATGGAGGAGTCGTTCGTCAATACGTTGGTCGATACGGCGCATCTCTGCAAGGGGTAATTGATGGAGGGCGCATTGTTGCTCTTCAGCAAGGAGGACGATACGTCCAGCGATGTGATGTGCTTGCCTGAAGGGGACATGGTGATGTCGGACGAGCCAATCGGCAATATCTGTGGCATTGGTATATCCTGTGGTGGCATGGCGTTCCATGGCGTCCTTGTGGATGGTGAGTGATGAGAGCATGGCGTTGGTGGCGTGGAGCGCCATATGCCATTGGTCGTAAGCTTGGAAGCATGGGGCCTTATCATTTTGCATATCCTTGCTGTAGGCGAGGGGCAAGGCTTTCAACGTCACGAGGAGACTATGGAGGGCGGCGATGGCATGGGCGCATGAGGCGCGTACCAGCTCAGCTGCATCAGGGTTGCGTTTTTGTGGCATGATGGAGCTGCCAGTGGTCCATGCGTCTGGCAGGGTGATAAAGCCAAAGGCGGGGCTACTCCAGAGGACGAGCTCTTCGGCAAGACGCGACAGGTGTATGCTACTGATGGTGGCATTATTGAGGAAATCGAGGACAAAATCGCGGTCTGACACCGCATCCATAGCGTTGTCCATGGGGGCGTCGAAGGCGAGAGCGTGCGCCGTTTGATGTCTGTCGATGGGAAAGGATGTGCCAGCGAGGGCGCATGCGCCTAGGGGACATTCATTGAGGCGTTGGCGGGCATGGTCGAGTCTTTGTCGGTCGCGCCCAAACATAAAGACGTACGCCATCATATGGTGGCTGAAGCTAATGATTTGTGCGTTTTGCAGATGGGTCAAGCCCGGCATGAGGGTATCGGTGTGGTCTTCGGCATGGGCGCACAGGGTTTCTTGGAGGGTGGCGAGGGCATGGTCGATGACAAGGGATGCGTCTCGTATCCATAGGCGAAAATCGGTTGCCACTTGGTCGTTTCTGGAGCGTGCTGTATGGAGGCGTTCGGCGGCGTCGCCGATATAGCCTTTGAGGGCGTCTTCGACATGCATATGAATATCTTCCAATTCTTTTCGAAGGGGCATATGCCCGCCATCAATATCTTGTTGGACGTTATCGAGTCCTGTGAGAATTTTCTGTCCGTCTTTTTTGCTGATAATATGGGCGTCCATGAGCATATGGCAGTGGGCTTTTGATGCGCGAATATCATAATGGGCGAGCCTGATATCGACGTCGATGCTGGCATTCATCTCTTGCAGAAGCGGGTCGTTGCCTTCTTGGAAGCGTCCTCCCCATATGGGGCTTGTATCGTCTTTTTGTGGCATGGGTGTTCTATGGGGGCTGTTGATGGGGTATGTATGGGAGGATGAAAAGGACGACAAGAGCGTCTATGGTGAGGAATGTTTATTATAGGGTGGGCGGGTGGTTTTTCAATCTGTATGGGATGAGAGGGATGATGAAGGCGTGGCGCTATAGAGGTCTTTTGCTTGGGATAGGGCTTGTGGGCGTGTCATTGTTAGGGATTTTATGGGGATGGACTCTGTCTCTCGATGGGGGGCTAGGGGGCAAGGGCGGCGGGGCGGCGCTAAGGCATTGTGCGTTCGATGGCGCAGAAGACAGGGTGCGCCATGCGGGCAACCCTGTGAAGGGCGATGATATGGCGCTGTCATTTTTAGATGGCGACATTGTCTTATTGTCCTCTCTACGTGGGCGCGTGATTGTGATGAATTTTTGGGCGACATGGTGTCCGCCATGCATAGAGGAGCTTCCCTCTTTGTTGGCTCTTCAGCAGACGATGTCGGGGGAGGATGTGATTGTTATTTTGGTGGCGGCGGACTTTGCTGAGCGGGAGGCCATCGACTCGTTTCTTGCGCGCCATGGGCTAGAGGCTCTACGGAGTCACCATGACAAAGACCTTTCGTTGAGTGGTGTATGGCGTATCGGCTCGATGCCAACGACTCTTATCATGGACAGGAAAGGGCGGGAGGTGTGGCGTCATGAGGGGGCATGCGCATGGGATGGCGAGGATGTTGTGTCATTTTTGCGTGCGCTTCCTTAGTCCTTGCGGGCAAGGCGCGCTTTAGGTCTTATCACTCCATATGCGTTTTTTCGCGGCGACCATGAGGATGCTGAGGAAGAGGAGGAAGATAAAGACTTGAATGCCTAAGCGCTTGCGTTCTTCCATAGAGGGGTCGGCTGCCCAGATGAGGAATTGGGTGACGTCTTCTGACATTTGGTCGATGGAGGCGAGGCTACCATCTTCATAGGTGACAATATCGTTGTAGAGGGGCGGTGGCATGCCGATCTGTCGTCCTGGATAGTGGACGTTATAGTATTTTCCTTCGACCATTGAGAAGCCAGGTGGGGGTTCTCTGTATCCCTTCAGGAGGGCCACCATATAGTTATCGGCGTTGCGTCTTGAGAGCGTGATAAGGGAGAGGTCTGGCGGATAAGCGCCCCCATTGGCGGCGCGGGCAGCCTGTTCGTTGGCGAAGGGTTCGACAAAGAAATCTAATCCTCTTGCTTTGCGTTGATACATTTGCCCTTCATCATCGGGTCCGTCTTGGACAGAGAACTCTCCCGCGATCTGTGCCACATCCTCTTTGCTATAGCCTATATCCTCTAGGTCTTGATAGCGAAGATACCTCAGGGAATGGCATGCGGAGCAGACTTCTAGATAGACTTGAAATCCGCGTTGGAGGGCGGCGCGGTCGAATCGTCCCAAAGGTCCATCTGATGGCCATTGAATCTGTGGGATGTGGAGAGCGTCATCATCGACAGCATAGACGGGATGGCTCGCACAGAAGAACAAGGAGAGTGCTATGGTGATAAGGGCGGATGTGCGATGGTTTTTTTGGGTCATGCGTCAACGCCTCTATTGATATAGGCATAGATGGATTGGGGAGGTTTCTGTCCTTTTTCGAAGCGCGAGAGGATAGGCATGATGACGAGGAAAAAGGCAAAATAGTAGACGCTCGCCAATCTGGCGATGGTGATATAGACGCCTTGAGGCGGATTGGCGCCGCACCAGCCAAGGACGATGACATTGAGGAGAAAAATCCAATAAAATTGCCGATAGAGGGGGCGGAAATTGGCGCTTTTGATAGGATTCTTATCAAGCCATGGGACAAAGAACAGGACGAAGACAGCGCCAAACATAAGAATAACGCCAAGCAATTTATCGGGGACAGCGCGCAAAATAGCGTAATAGGGGAGAAAATACCATTCAGGGACGATATGTGCTGGCGTCACAAGGGGGTTGGCGGGGATAGCGTTCTCTGGCTCGGAGAAGAAATAGGGGAAGAAAAAGACAATGATGGCATAAATAAGGAGGAAGACAGCCAGTCCCGCAAAATCTTTTGCTGTGAAATAAGGATGAAAGGGGAGGGTGTCTTTCTCGCTTTTCACCTCGACGCCCAGCGGATTATTGGATTTTGACTGATGGAGGGCGATGAGATGGATGATAGCAAAGAAGAGGATGATAAAGGGGATAAGGAAATGGAGGGCGAAAAATCTCGTCAAGGTGGGATTATCAACGCTAAAGCCACCAAGGATAAGGATGACAATATCCTCGCCGATGAAAGGGATGGCGGAGAAGAGGTTTGTAATCACTGTGGCGCCCCAATAGCTCATTTGTCCCCATGGCAGGACATAGCCGACAAAGGCCGTGACCATAATAAGGATAAGGAGGATGACGCCAGTGATCCAGAGGAGTTCTCGTGGCGCTTTGTAAGAGCCGTAATATAAGCCGCGCAAGAGGTGAAGATAGAGGATAATAAAGAAGAAGGACGAGCCATTCATGTGCATATAGCGTATGAGCCACCCGTAATTGACATCCCGCATGATATGTTGGACGCTTGAGAAGGCTTTTTCTGCGTCTGCTGTGTAATGGGCGGCAAGAAACCATC
The DNA here is from genome assembly GCA_014332745.1 of Alphaproteobacteria bacterium GM7ARS4. NCBI lineage: Bacteria > Pseudomonadati > Pseudomonadota > Alphaproteobacteria > Alphaproteobacteria bacterium GM7ARS4. Next base: position 295,635 of record JACONL010000001.1, read on the forward strand.
CCGTAATGATCATGATGAGGAGCATGATGCCGGCGAGGGACCCGAAATTCCACATGATGTTGAGATTGCGGGGCGTTGGATAGTTGATGAGATGATTGCGCACGAATGTGACGACGGGAAGTCGTGCATCGAGCCACTGGAGGAAGGATGTTTTTTGCGTCATAGCGTTCGCGTCCCGATACGCACGGTGTGGTCGTCTAAGAACGTGTAAGGTGGGATGGCGAGATTGGTGGGGGCGGGTCCTTTGCGTATGCGTCCCGATGTATCATATTGGGAGCCATGGCAGACACAGAACCATCCATCCCAATCGCCACGGGGCTCGCCTATGTTATTGCCAAGGGGGATACATCCCAAGTGTGTGCAGACGCCTATGGCGATAAGCCATTCAGGCTTTTGGACGCGTTCGGTATCGTCTTGTGGATCTGGCAGGGAGGCGATATTGACATTGCGCGCCGCATTGACTTCGCCGGGGTCGCGGTGGCGTATGAAGACGGGTTTACCGCGCCAGCGCACGGTGATTCCTTGTCCAGCGGGAATGCGTGATATATCCACATCGATATTGGCGAGGTTCAGCACATCACGGGACGGATTCATACTATCGATGAAGGGCCAGCTGGCGAGGGCTGTCCCGACACATGCCACAGAGCCCGTGGCGATATAGAGGAAGTCGCGCCTCTCTAGGTCTGCATGCATACCAGAAGGAGGGGGGGTATCATCAGGGCTCATGAATGGTCTCTCAAGAGATGGGACAGAAATGGGACGGGGGATTGAACATTCCTCTTGTGCTTTTTGTCAATAAACTGAAATTGACTCTGTGTGTCAACATGTGTGTTTTCGTCTTGCCTATTGTCAAGGATATTTTCATGGCATGGTGCGATGGATTGTCTGTGCGTATTGTTTGCATTGGTTAGCATTGGGTCGGCAGTGCTTGTTGAGCCACCATCGTTCGGTGCGGGCGAGGAGCGCGCCGACACGGGGGCCGGGCGGGATACCCATATGGAGAATATCTTGGCCTTTGAGCGGAAAGGAGGGGGCTTTCCACATGGCAGCTTTGCGTATGATGATGCCTATGGTGAGGGTGTAGAGGCATGCGCGCCATAGTGGGAGGACATGGTGATGGACATGACGATGGTGGCTATAATGGAGCAGGAGGCAGTCGCGCACGCCATGGAGGCCGTCTTTGTAGCGTATGGTGCGCCAATGGGCGAGAGGATGTTGATAGCGCTCTTCGCGTTGCTCAATAGAGCGAAAGAGTCGTTCTATGTGTTTCTGTTCCTTATGGGATAGACGCCATGCATGGGTCAATGGGCGGGATGTCTTGCCATGCTGGTGGGGCGGTCGGTAGAGCATGCATGCGGCGCGTCTGAGGGGGCGGTTGCCGCCATGGTGTTTGTCGAGGGCGATGAGTCTGCCGATGGCGGCGATATTGTGTGGTGGAATGGGCGTTGGGAGATGGGAAAAAATATGGCATGTCGCCATGAGACGAAGGGTGGGATAGGGGTTCTTTGTCCTGAGGAGGATACGTATTTCTTTCCATATACGTTGGGGTGAGAGGCTTCGTAGGTGTGGGGCGAGGGTTGCGCATGCGTTTAAGGCGTCACGCCGTTCTTGTGGCTGTTGATGTCTCTTGGCATGCTGTCCGTAGGTCGCTGTGAATCGAAAATAGCGCAAAATACGGAGATAATCTTCCCTGATACGTTGAAGGGGGTCGCCAATGAATCGTATATGGCGTTGTTGTAGGTCTGTGATACCATGGAAAAAATCATAGAGCGTGCCGTCTATATGGGCGTAGAGGGCGTTCATGGTGAAATCGCGCCTTTGGGCGTCTTGTTGCCAATCTTGGCTGAAGGAGACGTGGGCATGGCGTCCGAAATGCTTTGTATCGATACGTAGGCTCGTAATTTCGAAGGATTGGTTATTCAGGCGTGCCGTGATGGTGCCATGGTCGATTCCTGTTGGGTATGTGGCGATGGCGTATTTTTTGAGGCTTTCGATGGTTTGTGCGGGTTTTGCCGTTGTGGCGATGTCTATGTCATAGATGGGGCGTTTGAGCAGGCTATCGCGCACACATCCTCCCACAAAGAGGGCGTGAAAGCCTTCTTCTTCGAGGGCGCGAAAGATTGTGCGACATGTGTCATTGGTGAGGGCTGTTGGGAGTGTGCATGGGATGGTGTGGGCGTGTGCGAGGGATGGATGATAGGGTGTGGCCATGAGTGGCTAGCGTGTGGTGGCGGGGGCGATGGTATCGCCGTCTAGACGTGGGGCGACATAAGGCGTGTGGGGGGCGATTGTTTCTCGGTAGAACGCCTCATGCAAGACGAGCATGGCGAACAGGAGCAACAAGAGGACAAAGATATAGGTGAGGCTTCGAGGGAGAGGCTTTTTCTTATGGTAGTGCATGACGATACCATAGATAAGGGTTGGGAGCAGGATAAGGAGGAGAGGGATAATGAAGGCGCGCATGGTATGGTCTCACATGGTGTCGATGGGGGAGGGTGTCTTTAAGAGGGGCGTCTTGCGAAAATTCGAGGCGGGATAACATCCTAAGAGGCGAAATTCGAGGCTTTCTTTTTGCAGTTGGGCGAGGACGTGTTTCAGGGGCGGGTGGTAGGCGTTGCCTTCCACATCGATATAGAATTGCGCTTGGGTGAAACGATCATCGGCAATGATGCCTTCGAGCCTTGTGAGGTTGATGGCATGCTGTGCGAAATAGCCCAGAATGGTATAGAGGGACGATGGTGTATTACCGATGCGTAAGACGAGGCTTGCCATGGAGGGCGTGTTTGGTGCGTGGGGTGCGGGCGGGTGCGCATGCACGGCAATAAAGCGTGTCGTGTTATGCTCTGTGTCGGCAATATGTGTTTTGAGGATGGTAAGATTGTAGAGTTTGGCGGCGAGGGAGGAGGCAATAGCGGCGTCATGGATATGGGTGCCGCGGGACACATCGAGGGCAGCTTGTGCTGTATCGGTGACGGCAACTTGTTGCCAGCGATGGTGATGGATGATGTCTTGGCATTGCATGAGGGCTTGGCTATGGCTTTTGATGGTGCGAATATCCTCGATGGAGCATGTGGGGAGGGCGAGGAGGCAATGGCTAATGGGTTGGTAATGTTCGGCAATGATATGGAGCGTGCTATGGGCGAGGAGTTGATGGATTTCACTGACGCGTCCAGCGATAGAATTTTCCACAGGAATGAGGCCAATGCAGTGTGGGTCTTGTGTCACCATATGAAAGACGTCATAGAAAAAATCGCATGGGATGTGGGTCAATTGGGGATAGGCTTCGATGCATGCCATGTGAGAATAGGCGCCGCGTAATCCTTGAAAGGCGACTTTATCGATGGCAGGCGTGTCTATGGCCATCATGGCATTGCGTGCTGTGTCTCTTGTTGGCGCATGGCGTCTAAATCTTCTTGGGTATCGATACCGCGCAAGGCTTCTTTGAGGCAGGAGACATAGATAGGAATGTCGGCTTCTATGGCGCGGAGCTGTTCGAGTTTTTCGATAGATTCCAAAGGGCTTGGGGGCATTTTTTGGAATGCTTCGAGGGTCTCTCTGCTGTAGGCATAGAGCCCAATATGGTGATAGACGATGCCATCACTGGACATCACGGGGCGTCTGGTGAAATAGTGCGCTCTACCGCGGGGCAAGGCGCGTTGTTCTTGTTGATGGTCCCAGCTGACGATGGCTTTGACGACATGGGGATTGTGGCATTCTTCTGTGTCATGGATGGGGGCGACAAGGGTGGCGATGGACATATGTTCTTTTGTGGGGGTTTCTGTTTTTTTCGGTCGCATGGCGTTGAGCGCGCTGAGGGCTTGGGTTGTGAGGGATGGCATGTCGCCTTGGACGTTGATGATCCATTGGTATGTTTTTTCTTTATCGAAGAGTGTGAGGGCTTGGGCGATTCTGTCGCTTCCACTGGGGAGAGACGAGTCGGTCATGATGGCGTTGACGTGGCATGTTTGGCAGAGTTGAGCGGTGTCATGATGGTCGCATGCGACGATGACGTCGGCGATCTGTGCCTTTTGGGCATGGCGGATGACGTGGGCGAGCATGGGCGCGCCGTTGATGTCTTGCATAATTTTGTGTTTGAGGCGTGTGGAGTCGAGGCGGGCGGGGATGACGATAAGGGACGAGTGCGCCATGCTATTTTCCTCCTACCATCATATGGTCTATGAGGCATGTGGGGGCATCGATACCATAAAAGAAGGTGAGGTCATTGGCGGGGGTGAGCTGTTGATACATGTGGTTGAGATTGCCGGCGATGGTGACTTCGGAGACGGGGTAGGTGCGCTCTCCGTCTTCGATCATGAAGCCGGCAGCGCCTCGACTATAGTCGCCTGTGTTGATATTGAGGCTCAGCCCAAGCAATTCTGTGGCATAAAATCCGCGTTTGATTCCCGATAAAAGCTCTTGCGGTGTGTGGGTCCCGTTCGCCATGAAGAGGTTGCTTGTGCGAGGTGTTGGGAGGGAGTCTGGCGTGCGGTAGGCGTGTCCTGTGCTTGTCTCTTGCATAAGGCATGCGGCGCGACGGTCGAGGATATAGGAGTGGACGCGCCCTTTTTTCACAAGGTGGGTCGTCTGACTTTTTGTCCCTTCGGCGTCCCATGGGCGGGAGAAGAGTCCTCTTGGTCTGAGGGGGTCATCGATAATATCGATGGTCTCAGGCATGATGGTCTTTCCCTTGCTTTCTTTGAGGAAAGACGTTCCTCGCGCCAGCATGTCGCCATTGAGGGCGTCGGCTATATGCTGGAGCAGAGTCGAGGCGATACGTGGGTCATAGACGACGGGCATGGGAGCGCTCTCTATTTTGCGCGGGTTGAGTCGGGCGATGGCGCGATGGGCTGTTTCTTGTCCTCTCGCATGGAGGTCGCCTAGTTCGTCGCCATGGAGACATTGTTGATAGTCATAATCTCTTTCCCTATGCGTTCCCGTCCCTGCCAGCACGGAGAGCATGATTCCGTGCACACTATGGCGATAGCGGGCCCGAAGGCCATTGGAGGCAACGACCATCGTGTCATGGCATGCCCATTGAGCTTGACAGCCTTCCGAGTTGGTGATGCCTTTCACGCTCAGTGCGCCTTCTTCCATAGAGCGCGCCTTGTGTTCTAGGGCTATGTCGTTGGGCTCGACAGAGTCCATCATGTCGAGGGACTCGTCATCATAGCGGGGGAGCGCTGATGATGGTATCAACCCATGGCATGGCTCTTCAGGGGCGTGGGTTGCCATGGCGATGGCGTGGGCGACTATGTCTTTGCGTTGAGAGGCGCGTGCGTCTGTTGTCGAGACGAAGCCTTGACGTCCTCCGTCCATGAACACGCGCAAGCCGAGCGGGCACAAGGATGCGTGTTCGATGGCGTCAATAGCACTTAAGCGCACGGTGACGCTACGTCTGTGCGTGCGCACGCAAAAGACGTCGGCGTGGCGAGCGCCTTGTTTCAAGGCGTCCTCAACCCATAAGTCCAGCGATTCGAGGGATGGCGAGGCGTGTTCGGACATGTTGAATCGACTCTCAACTCTGTGTATGAAAGGCATAACGAGAAACATACCACAGATAGAGGCGATAGATGAAGGGTTGTCTGCGTAAAATTGTCATTGCTCAGGGCGGTGGTCCTACGGCTGTCATCAATCACACCCTTGTTGGGCTTGTGGAGGCTGGGCGCGCCCATGGCGTGTCGACTATATGGGGTTCTGCCTTTGGCATTCGCGGGATTATCGAGTCGCAATTTTACGACTTATCCCATGTGACGGGTGAGACGTTGGCGTCTCTGGCGAGACAAACGGGGGCTGTCTTGGGCTCGACACGGGACAAGCCAGATGACGCCTATTGTCGTGAGGTTGTTGCCTTGTGTCAGCGTCACCATGTGGATGCCTTTTTTTATATTGGCGGTAACGACACGGCAAACACGATGCTCTTGCTGTCGGACTATGCGTTGACAACGGGCTATGATTTGCGTTGTTTTCATGTCCCAAAGACCATTGATAATGACCTTGTGTTGAGTGACCATACGCCGGGCTTTCCGTCGGCGGCGCGTTTTGTGGCTTTAGCCTTTGCGGGTTTGAATGCTGACCAGAAGTCTCTGCCGGGGGTGCATATCGGTATCGTGATGGGGCGTCATGCGGGCTTTCTCACGGCGTCAGCGGCGTTGGCGCGTTTTCATCAAGGCGATGGCCCTCATATTCTGTGTCTGCCTGAGGAGGCATGGCATAGGGAGCGTTTCTTGACAGCTGTGAAGGCGTGTTATGAACGCTATGGCCGTTGTTTGATTGCGTGTGCTGAAGGTGTGGAGGATGACAAAGCTGTTCCTCTCGTTCATTCTCTTGCCGCCTCTTCTCAGCAAGACCCTCATAAAGATCCTCATAAAGATCCTCATAGATCCTCATGGCAATGTGCAGCTTTCGGGGCGTGGCGCGTTAGGCGATGACTTAGCGTTGATGATAACACGCGACCTTGCCATTAAGCGTGTGCGCGCTGATACATTAGGCTACATGCAACGTTCTTTTCCCCATTGCGTGGCGCCGCGGGACGTCCGTGAGGCGCGGGATGTCGCTTTTTTTGCTATGGAGCAGGCTCTCCATCACAAAAAAGGCTCTGTTGCCATCCTGATGGATGATGGTGGTGTCAGTCACTATCGTCTGGAGGCGTTGGAGGACATTGGGGGCAAGACGCGCTATATGCCGTCAGACTATCGCGACTCACAGAATTTTGATGTGCGTGAGCGATTCATCACATGGGGCAGACGTCTCATTGGCGACGATATTGTCCCGCCGCCACGGGCTCTTAGATTGTTGACGCCTCCGAGTGAATAGGGAAAAAGCGTGGCGGTGCGAGGATTGTCGGGAGCGTCTCTAAGTGGCGTAGCGCCTTACTGATGGCATGGGATGGCGAGCGATGGGTTGTGATAAGGAGGTCAACGGGACATGATGATTGTAGGCGATGGTCTTCGGCCGCTTTTTGTAGAGCCGACTCGATAGAGATATGTTCTTTGCCGAGGATGGAAGCAATATCCGCCAGCACGCCGGGCGAATCCTTTGCTTTGAGGTGCAGATAATAGGCTTGGGTGTCAAGGTCTGGTGTGGGTGATACAGGGGTGATAATTTGGCTATAGCCTGTATGGGCGGGAGGTGGCGTTGTGCGGGCGATGGCGATCATATCGCTGACGACGGAGGATGCCGTGGCATCACCGCCGGCGCCTTGGCCAACGAGGGTGAGCGTCCCACAAAAATCACTTGTGAGGACAACGGCATTGAAGACGCCATCCACAGAGGCAAGGGCGCTCACTTTGGGGACGAGACATAAGCAGACTGATTGATGAATGACGTTGTCTTTTGTGGGATAGGCGCGGGCAAGATGTTTGATGGTATAGCCCATATCACTGCTCAGGGAGATGTCTTCAGGGGTGACTGAGCCTATGCCTTGGATCGAGAGCTGTTCCAATGCAATGTTTGTTCCCCATGCGAGAGACGATAGGATGGCTAATTTATGGGCGGCATCGATGCCATCGATATCGAATCGGGGGTCTGCTTCGGCATAGCCTAAGGCTTGTGCTTCTTGTAAGACGTCCTCGAAAGAGCGTTTTTGGCTTGTCATAGAGGACAAGATATAGTTGCACGTCCCGTTGAGGATGGCTGTGATACGGGCGATATGGTTTCCCGCCATGCTCTCTGTGAGCGTTTTGATGATGGGGATACCGCCGGCGACGGCGGCTTCGAAGGCGAGGGCGACCTTGTTCTTGGACGCCAAGGCCATGAGGGTGTTGCCATGATGGGCCAGCAAGGCTTTATTGGCGGTGACGACACCACATCCTTTATTGAGGGCATGGGTTGCCAGGTGCAAGGCGATACCATCGGCGCCCCCTATCAATTCCACGACAATATCACACGCGCTATCATCGACCATGCGACATGGGTCGTCATACCATGGAATGGCATCGACGGGGACAGGGCGTTTTTTGTTTTTCGTTGCCGATGAGACGCCACAGAGCGTCAAGGCGCGTCCGATACGCGCCTGTATCAGCCCATGATTTTTCTGTAAAAGCGCCACAACGCCACACCCCACCGTCCCCAATCCAGCGATGGCCACGCGTAAGGGAGGCATGGACTATTCTTGTTCTTTGATTTGTTGCAACAATTGTTCGCGCATGCCCTCTTCTGGAGGCGCTGGCACGTCATTGAGATCTGGATAGCGTAACGTACATGACGAGAGCATGATGACAAAGAGTAAGGCGTTGGCAAAGAGAGAGCGCATGGTGTGGCGTCTTTATGTTTGTGGGTGGCGTGTCTGTGTGGCGAGGGCATAGTCTTGTGCAAGAGCCTTATAGATTTTTGGCGTTGATGCAATCAATTTTTCCTCTTCTTCTTTGAGGGGTCGGCGCGCTTTGGCGGGGTTTCCAGCCCACAGATAGCCTGAGACGGCTTTTGTTCTTGGGGCGACAAGGCTTCCTGCGGCGACAAACGCGCCACTCTCAATGACAGCGCCATCTAACACCACAGCGCCCATGCCAATGAAACTATCATCCTCTAAGACGCATGCATGGAGAATAGCGCCATGCCCGACCGTGACACGAGCGCCAATCGTCGTGGATAATCCCTTCGATGCGATATGAATGACGCTATTGTCTTGGATATTGGACTCCTCACCGATAGTGATACGTTCCATATCGCCACGTATCGTGCAATGAAACCATATGCTTGCCTCTGCTTCGACCCGCACATTGCCAATGACGACGGCGCTAGGCGCGACAAAGCATGTGGCTGAAAGAGACGGGTGATATGTTTTATAGGGAAGAATAGAGGGAGTCATCATAGGAAGGTCGGGGATGGTCGTCTTTTGATGTCGAGTCAGCGGCGCAAAGCCCTTATGCCGTCACCGCGAGCTTGTCGACTTTGGGCAGAAGGTTGTAAGGGCGTTCTTTTGGCGGTGATGCAAGCCTTTGCATCGACAATTGCAGGTATGTCTCTTCAATATCGTAGCCTATACAAAATCGCCCATGCTTGCGGGCGACCAATGCTGTTTGGCCACTGCCGATAAACGGGTCAAGGATGTCATCGCCTTCTTGGGAATAGAGTAGGAGCAAGCGCCTGACAATTTCTTGGGGGTAAGGACATGGATGCGGGATTGTCTTTGGAGGAATGGGGGCGATATGCCAGATATTATTGGCAATATCACGCGTAAACAACGTGTCGATGTCGAGGGCTTTTTTCGCGCCCCTTCGGGGCGCGCCCGCCTTCCTAAAAATCAGGATATATTCGGTCATGATATTTGGGTAATAGTAACCGAAATTTGGCTTTTGAATAAAACAGCCGGCGCGCTTCACACCGCCCGTGACTTTGTTCCAAATGATGTCTTGGTGAAATTCCCAGCCACTCTCCATCATGCGTTGCGTGATATGCATGGGAATGGGGAAATGTTTGCCTTTATGCAAAATCGTTCCCACAACGATGGCACAAAAACCGCCCTTGATGGTGATGCGCAAAACACGCCTGAACACGGCGTCGATGTTCTCCATATAGTCGTCCAATGACTGACCGAAACGGGCATATGTCCTATTCCTATGCCATGCGTCCGCCCCTCTCGATGTATGCACGTCATAATCGATGGCATTCCAGTAAGGTGGCGATGTTATTGTGAGTGCAATAGAGTCGTCGGCGCAATGCGCCATTGTCAGAGCGGATTGGTGATAGAATCTGTAGCCCGGGCCTTCATAAACACCCTCTTGTGTCTTATGCTTGGCAACAGCCGTCATGCCATGGTCTTTGACGGGCATGGTTTTGTCTTTTCTTTGTGGCACGTCATCACCGAACAGCTGTTTTCCTATGAGGTTTATGGGGTGTATGGGGTGTATGGGGTGATTGTATGATAAATGACAAGAACAGACAATGATTTTGGCCTCTCTTCCTAGAGAGCGGGGGGTGTCATGGGGAGACCGCATGTCTCGTCATAGCCACACATGAGGTTGGCATTTTGCAAGGCTTGTCCGCATGCGCCTTTTAGGAGATTATCGATGACAGAGACAAGGGTGATCCATGGTCCATCACTCTTCGGGCTGACGCCGATAACGCATCGATTGCTATGACGCGCCTCACGCATGGAGGGGATACGTTGTTGTGTCGTCACATGGACGAAGGGTTCGTCATGGAAGTATTGGGCGAGCGCATGGGTGATATGTTGAGGCGTGATGTCTCGTTTGGCGTGACAATAGATGGTTGCCAGAATCCCGCGACGGCATGCGACAACTTGTGGCGTAAAGAGGATATGCAAGGGTGTCTCCTTGTGATGTCCTTTGGGGGTTGAGGCGCTGGCGCGTTCGATATGTTCTTTTATTTCAGCGCTATGGCGGTGTCCTTCGAGAGCATAGGGGCGGATGTCTTCGCTCACTTCACAGAAGGAGAAGGCTGTTGATGCTTGCCGTCCCGCCCCTGACGCTCCCGACTTGGCATCGATGATGATGGGGGAAGGCTCGACCAACCCCTCAAGGAGTAAAGGAAGCAGAGGCAGTAAGGCGGCTGTGGGGTAACAGCCGGGATTTGCCAATAAACGCGTCTTTTGTATCTGTGGGCGATAGATTTCTGTCAGCCCATAGACGAAGTCGGAGAGCATGGCTGGAGCAGAATGTTTGTTTTTGTACCATGTCTCGTAGAGAACCGCTGAATTCAGGCGAAAATCGGCAGATAAGTCGATGATGAGGCTCTTGTGACTCACAGACTTAAGGATATGATGGCTGGTTTGGTGAGGGAGACATGCGAAGACGACATCATAGCGTCCTTGTTCGATGGCGTCTTGTAGCGCTTCATAAGTCTGGAGCGTGGGGAGCGTGTCTGGTGCGCCATGCCATAGGCTATGGAGCGGTCTGTTGGCGTGCTGTTGGCTCGAGAGAGCATCGATATGAAAGAATGGATGGGCGTCCAGCAAGCGCGCCATCTCTATGCCTGTATAGCCTGTGGCGCCGAGCAAGGCGACATGTTTGATGGGGGGACTGACGGCAGGCATGGTCTTTTATGGTGTGTGGGACATCTTAGGCGCGCCATCCATGAATGGCGGTGTGCTTGCTATAGTGGCGTGACATTCTTGCTTGGGCAAGGTAAACATGGTGTATAGGGTAAGGGGACGCATGGCACAATGTAGCGTAGGAGCATAAAGACAGGTGAGCGACCTTATCGATAATCCCATGGAGAAGGGCGAAGGGGGGGGAGACCAAATAACGTCGGTCGATATCAAGGAGGAGATGGAACGCTCCTATCTCGACTATGCTATGAGTGTCATCGTGGCGCGTGCTTTGCCTGATTGTCGCGATGGCTTGAAGCCCGGTCAGAGGCGCATTCTGTATGCTATGGCGGAGGCTGGATACACGCAAGGCAAGCCCCCGAGAAAGTCAGCGCGTATCGTTGGCGATGTCATGGGAAAATATCATCCCCATAGTGGCGATGCCATTTACGAGTCTATGGTGCGTATGGCGCAAGATTTTTCCATGCGTCTTCCTTTGGTTGACGGGCAGGGTAATTTTGGCTCTATGGATGGTGATGCCGCTGCTGCGATGCGTTATACGGAGGCGCGCCTTGCCTCATCGGCATCGGCTCTCCTTGACGATATTGACCATGACACGGTGGATTTTAAAGACAATTATGATGGGACGCATAAAGAGCCAGAGGTGTTACCCGCCCAATTTCCCCATTTGCTCGTCAATGGCGCTGGGGGTATCGCTGTAGGCATGGCGACAAATATCCCGCCACATAACCTGAACGAAGTGATCGATGCGTGCTGTCTGGTCTTAGACAATGATGCGGTCTCCCTTGAGGAGGTCATGGGCACGCTCAAGGGGCCAGACTTCCCCACGGGGGGCATCATTGTCGGCACAGAACCCATTGTGACAGCCTACGAAACAGGCAAAGGGGCTATTACCGTGCGCGCCCTCTGCCATATCGAGACGCATGATAAAACAAAGCGCGGGGGGCGGCCAACGTCGAGCATTATCGTCAAACAGATTCCCTATCAAGTCAATAAGGCGCGCCTCATAGAGCATATCGCCACCCTTGCCCGCCAGAAGCACATTCATGGCATTTCTGATTTGCGTGATGAATCCGATAGGGATGGCGTGCGTGTCGTCATTGACATCAAACGTGATAGCAATGCCACCATCGTCCTCAACCAATTATACCAAAAGACAGCGCTCCAGATGTCTTTTGGCATGAATATGCTTGTCTTGAGAGAAGGGCGTCCTCAGATGATGCCGTTGCTGGAGCATTTTCGGGCATTTTTAGCCTTTCGTCGCCATGTCGTCACACGCCGCACGGCCTTTTTATTGGGAAAAAGGCGGGCGACTGCCCATGCTCTCATCGGTTTCCACGTGGCGTTGGAGTCCATCGATGATGTGATAGGCATGATTCGCAACGCTCAAAATACGGAAGAAGCACACCATGCCTTATGCAAGAAGGCATGGACAACGTCGTCTATGCTACGAGGCTTGCTGGAAAGGGTGGGCGAAGGTGAACGCCTCGACAAAGATGGCACGACCTATCATTTATCGTCCCGCCAAGCGAAGGCCATTCTCGAGTTGCGTCTTCATCGTTTGACGGCTCTCGAACGCCACAAGATTAAAGACGACCTAGAGAAGGCGGCTGACGATATCGACATGTATCTCCTCATCCTTAACGATAAGAATCGTTTGGATAATGTTGTGCGTCAAGAAATGGAGAGTGTGAAGGAACGCTTTGGCCATGAGCGCATCACCCGTATCAGCGGCCATGTCGAACCCCTTGAGGAAAAAGACCTTGTGCAGAGTGAAGACATTGTCATCACCTTGAGCCATAAGAATTATATCAAACGTGTGCCGCGCGCGTCTTTCCGCGCTCAGAAGCGCGGTGGCAAGGGACGTTCGGGGATGAAAGTTGGTGAAGAAGATACCGTCGTCAACGTATGGGATGCCAATACCCGTATGAATGTGCTGTTTTTCTCGAATAAGGGCATGGTCTATCAGCTGGAGGCACATCAATTGCCTGAAGGGACGCCTCAAAGCAAGGGACGTTCGCTCATGAATGTTCTTCCCTTAGCCCAAGGTGAACGTATCACCTCCCTGATGGTCTTGCCAGAGGACGAAAAACAATGGAACGACAAAGATATTTTCTTTGCCACGGCTCAAGGGATGGTGCGGCGTAATCATATGTCTGATTTTTCTCATCTCATGGCGCGGGGCAAGATCGCCATGAAATTGCGAGAGGGTGACTCGCTCGTTGGTGTTTCTCTCTGTGATAATTCCCAAGATGTTTTTCTGGCGACAAAAAAGGGCCAATGTATACGTTTTGCGGTGTCGCGCATTCGCGTTTTTACTGGGCGCATGTCCTCTGGCGTATCGGGCATGAAGTTAGGACAAGGCGATGGTGTTGTCTCTCTCTCGATGTTACGGCATGGCGGTGACACGGATAGCCATGAGGAATTGATTTTAACCATGACCGATACAGGACTTGGGAAATGCTCTTCTTCCCGTGACTATCGGGAGGCAAACAGAGGAGGAAAAGGGATTATCAATATCGCCTTAGAGGACAAGGACACGGCATGTGTCGTGGCGTCTTATGTTGTCTCGAAGGATGACGACATTATTCTTATGGGCGAACAAGGGACATGTTTACGCATGAGTATGAAAGATGTTCGTATTGCGGGACGCGCCACCCGTGGTGTGCGTCTGTTAAAAATGGCACAAGATGAGCGTATTGTCTCGGCGGCGGTGATGGCGTACAATGACGCGCCTTCCTCCTCTTCTCAAGAAGCGGGTCTGTGATGTCGACCACCAAAGAAGGAAGGCGCAAAGCCATTTACCCCGGCACTTTTGACCCCGTGACGAAGGGGCATGTGGATATTGCCATGCGGGCGTGTCGTCTTTTCGATGAAGTGATTTTTGCTGTTGCCCGTGGTTTTAAGAAAAAGACGTTATTTTCTGACGTGGAACGCGTCTCTATGGTGCGTCACGAGATCGAGACTCTCACGCATGGCGGCATGATAGACGAAGGGCGCTGTGTCACCGTTGTCTCTTTTGATGGTTTATTGGTTGATTTTGCCAAACAGCAAGGCACGCATACGATTGTTCGCGGGCTACGCGCCATATCGGACTTCGAGTATGAATTGACGATGGCGTCAGCGAATGCGCGCTTGAATAGCCATATCGACACCTTGTTTCTTATGGCATGTGAGGAACAGCATTTCACCTCGTCCCGTCTTGTCAGGGAAATAGCGGCGTTGCAAGGGGATGTGCTTCCTTTCGTGTCCTCCCATGTGGCGATGTGCTTGCAGAAAAAAATGGCGGCAGAGAGCCCATAACATCACGTCCCTTCTTCGTCACGCAAGGTATAACAGCGTCGCGCCAAGGACAAGGCGATAGAGAACGAAGGGCGTGAAGGAAAACGTCCGCACCCATCTTGTGAGGAGATGGAGGCTGGCGAAGGCGGTGATAAAACTGAAGGCCGTGCTGGTGATAAGAACCGACAGAGAGAGGGCGCGCGGGTCATGCGCCATGTCGATGAAGACGAGACTCATGGCGCCAAGAAGAGCAGGCATACTCAGCAGGAACGACCCATGGAGGGCATGGGCGCGCGACATATGGAGGAGACGCGATGCGGTGATAACAGCGCCCGAACGGCTCACCCCCGGCAACAAGGCAAGGGATTGACAGAGCCCAACCATGAGCGCATGCTTTCTGGAGAGAGAGGCGATGTTGCGCGTGGTCCCGCCATAACGGTCGGCGCACCATAAGAAAAGAGCAAAAACGATGTTGGCAATGGCAACATATTGGAGACTTCGCCAGCTATCGATGGCAAAACCATAGCGCAACAGAGCGCCAAAGCAGAACAAGGGAATCGTCCCATACAGAACGAAGCGCAACAGAGGGTCATGGGGATGGGATTGTCCTCTGAGACGAGCAAGAACAGCATGGAGGAGCGCCTTAATATCATGGCGACAGAAAAGGGCGACAGCGAAAAAAGAGCCAAAGTGAAGGGCGATGTCGATATCGATGCTCTGTTCCTTGCCACTGATAATCCCCCATAGAAAAAGATGGGCGGAGGATGATACAGGCAGGAATTCCGTTATTCCTTGTAAAAGGGCAAGCGCCATAAGGTAAAACAGGGATATATCGAGGGGGGAGGATGTCATCGCCATACAAAAATATGCGGGCAGGAATATGCGGGAGGGTCTTAGAGGAATTGATGGGGAGGAATCGATGGGAAAGACGAGAACACGACGCCCTCTTTATGTCTTTTTTGGGTTAGGCTATACCGCCCGCGCTCTTCTAAGTCAGATGGCAGGCGATGGGCGCTTTGTGGCCACGAGTCGCCATATCCAGCACAAGGAGGACAGGCTTATTGCGGGCAAGCATGTGACGTTCTACCCTTTTTCCTCTGTGCCAGACAGCATTTTCCCTTGCGCGACACATATCTTGAGTTCTGTGCCTCCTTCTGAGTCGGGTGATGCTGTGTTGAGGCGTTATGGCGCATCTTTCTCAGCCTATTGTTCCCATTGTTGGTATGGGTATCTCTCAACGGTAGGTGTGTATGGCGACTATGGTGGGGCGTGGGTGGATGAAGAGTCGCCTCTTCTCACAACGCAAACGCGAGGACGACGGCGTATCATAGCGGAAAAAGCATGGCAAGCCTTAGCAGAGATGTCGTGCCATGTGTCCATCATACGTTTACCCGGTATCTATGGCATAGGGCGATGTCTCTTCGATAGGATGATAAACGGGACTCTTCGCCATCTTGTGAAAGAGGGCCATGTGTTTTCTCGTATCCATGTGGAGGATGCGGCGCGGGGTATTCTTGTGCTGATGCATGGTGAGAGAAGGCAGATTATCTATAATCTTTGCGATGATGAACCCAGCGAGTCGTCCCACGTCCTTCGCTACGCCTGTCGTTTGGCGGGCGTTCCCGTCCCACCGCCAGAGCATGTCGAGAGGGCAGAGAAAGAGGGAACGCTTCATCCCCTCACGGCACAATTTTATCAGGGATGTCGCCGTGTCTCGAACAGGCGTCTCAAAGAGGAGATGAATTTTTCCCTACGCTATCCCCACTATCGCGCAGGCTTACATGCTCTCTATGCCTATCACTATAGAAATAGGCTGACGCCTATGGCATAATGGGCATATCACGGAACAGAAGGCGGAAACCATGAAAAATATCCCATGAAAAACATCCCATGAAAAATATCAATGGCACAGGGTCTCACCATGCCCCTCATGAACGCCCATCGCTCACCCCCCGTGAACGTCTCATTGTCGCCTTGGATGGCACATTGGACGAGGCGCGCGCTTTGGTGGCGTCTTTGGGGGAGGATGTCGTCTTTTACAAAATAGGGTGGCGTTGTTTTTTGCAAGGGGGGTGGGATGTCGTCCATGAGATAATACGTGGCCATAAGCGCCTCTTTCTCGACCTAAAAATCCACGATATTGACGCGACGGTGCGTCTTGCCTTGCACCATGTCCCTTCCTCTGTGGCGTTGATGACCCTCTATGGCAATGGCGATACCATGCGTGCGGCTTGTGAGGGACGTGGGAGCAACAAAACGCCTGCCCTCTTATCCTTGACGTGGCTTTCGTCGATGGATGAGAAGGACTTTCAGTGCCTTGCGGGTGCGCAATGCTCACTGACAGATTTTGTCATTGAGCGCGCCTTGTCCGCCTATGATGCTGGCGCTGATGGCGTCATTGCCTCTGGCGACCATATTGGGATGATTCGTCATGTGTTAGCGAAAAGGGCGTTAGCGAAAAGGGCGTTAGCGAAAAGGGCGTTAGCGCAACAAAAAAAGACGCGCCCCTTTTTGATTGTGGCGCCGGGGGTGAGAATGGCGGACGAGTCTCGGGATGACCATAAGCGCGCCCTCACCCCCTATGAAGCCATCAAGCAAGGCGCGGACTATATCGTCATGGGGCGTTCCATTGCCCGATGTCTGCCTGAGAGACGTGTCGGTTTTGTCAGGGATATTATCCGTGATATAAAAAGTGCTCTAGAGGAGAGAGAGGCGAAGACGGACACACAGCATGCGCCCTATCCCCCTATGGACAAGATGACAGGAGACTCGTATGGTGACAATGTATCGTAGGCGGGGAGTAGCGCAGTCTGGTAGCGCATCTGCTTTGGGAGCAGAGGGTCGCTGGTTCAAATCCAGTCTCCCCGACATGAGGTTCGACATGAGGCGAGGGCGGTGGCGCGCTCGACAAGGGTAACAGAGGACGTCTTATATCATGCCTGTGCGTATCTACAAGCCATGTCGGTCAGCCATGCAATCGGGGCGAGGCAACATGAAACGTTGGCTTCTTGTGCATATTCCCGACGCGAAAATCTACCATGATCCATTGACGGGATGGACGGGAAGTGAGTCCATGACAGAGCAGGTATCCCTCTCTTTTGCGAGCCGTGAAGAGGCCATTGCGTACGCGTCCCGCGAAGGTCTCGACTATGTTGTGGAGAAGGATGTGCGCGACACATCCCAACCTAAGCGCAAACGTTATGCCGATAACTTCCTCATGCGTTATCGCTGACACATGGCGCATGCCGTGAGGGCCCCGTAGCTCAGATGGATAGAGCAACGGACTTCTAATCCGTCGGTCGCACGTTCGAGTCGTGCCGGGGTCGCCCATTTTCTACGCCTTGTGGTCTTTATAGCGGTAGCCAAGGCCATAGAGCGTATCGATGGCGTTGAATTGAGGGTCTTTATCACGAAATTTTTTGCGTATGCGCTTTATGTGATGGTCGATGAGACGTCCCTCTACATAAGAGGCATAGCCATAAGCCGCATCGAGGAGCTGGTCGCGACTGATAACGGCATTGGGTGTGCGCGCAAGGGTTTGGACGATGAGAAATTCGGTCACGGTGAGGGCGACATGCAGGCCCTTCCATGTGCAGAGGTGGCGTTCTGTGTCTATATGCAGGGGCGTTGCCTTCTTTTGTGCCTCTTTACGTGTTTCTTGCTGATGTAAGAGGCTTCGTCTCAGCAGCGCCTCGATACGTTTCAGGAGCAAAGATTGTGAGAAGGGTTTGCGTATATAGTCATCAGCGCCTTGCTCGAGCCCCTCAATTTCGCTCTCTTCGCCATCCTTCGATGTGAGGAAAATCACAGGGACTGAGGAATGGCGTCTCAATTCACGCAAGCACGTGATACCATCCATAGACGGCATTTTGATGTCGAGGACAACGAGATCCACGGGCTCTTTTAAGAGGGCATGGAGGGCTGTTTGTCCGTCATGCCACATTTTCACGCCATAGCCTTCATTCTCGAGCGTGAGGGACAGGGACGCAAGGATATTGCGGTCATCATCGATGAGGGCGATAATACGATGGTCTGTTCTTCTACGCATGGACATCGCACGAGAGGCATGAGAGGATAAAGGCATGTTGAAAGCCATAGCATGCTATACTCAGGGTATTGTATAGGCATGGGAACAGCGATGGACAACGACTGAGCGTAAAGGATTTTGTCCCTTTCGTCTAGAGGCCTAGGACACCGCCCTCTCACGGCGGCAACAGGGGTTCGAATCCCCTAAGGGACGCACAGAAAAAACGCACACGCTGGGATGACTCTGTCACATCACGTAGAAAGGCCGCCCTGAAAGGACCTGAAAGGGATATGACAGGACAAAGCCTTTCCCATAAAGCCCTGTCTCATGACGTCTGCTCTCAAACAACAGAATGGGGTGTTTTACACCACTGGCGACAATCCTTTCAGTCATGGGCGTTTTATCCGTTGGGCTTTAGAGGCGGGGGCGCGAGAGACGACAATCCTCGAGCCTTTCGCTGGCGCAAACCATATCATCGCCATGCTTCAAGAGGTGGATGTGTGTCGCCGCTATGCCTCCTTTGATATTAATCCACAGGGGCGTTCCGTGTCGATGCGCGACACGCTCAAGGATTTTCCGCGCCATTATCATGTCTGTATCACCAACCCCCCATGGCTCTACAAGAGTCGAGCAAAAAGGCTCAACCTCACCTATCCCGATACGCCATGGGATGACCTCTATAAGCATTGTCTCCAACTATGCCTTGACCATTGCCCTTATGTGGCGGCTCTTGTCCCTGCATCTTTTCTCAATAGCCACCATTTTTTGAGGCGTCTTGATAGCGTCATTATGGTGCAAAAACGCTTATTTCGTGATACAGAAAATCCCGTCTGTCTCGCTCTGTTCTGTAGGGAGGCGGTGACAGAGACGGATATTTTCGTGGATGACAAGCCTATAGGGACATTATCGGCTTTGCGGGCATTCCTTCCCACGCAAAGTCGCAAGGACATCACGTTCAATGTGCGCCATGGGGCCTTAGGCTTGATGGCCATTGATAACAGCGTTGAGCCGTCCATACGTTTTTGTTGGGGGGATGATGTCGACCCTTATGCGGTGAGGCATTCATCGCGTTCCATCACACGTATCGATATGGGGATGACGCATGTGACACAGCGCCTTATTGACAGGTTGAACGACCAGCTGGCGCATTTTAGGGAAAAAACCTATGATGTTTTCATGACGACATTTAAGGGCATAAGGCGCGATGGCCAGTATCGAAGGCGGTTAGATTATACCCTTGCCAGAAAGATGATGACGGAGTGGGGTGAGCAAGGGGTGCAAGCTCTGTCGCCCCCATTCCATAAAAAACATGTCATAAAAAGTGACAAAAAAGATGATTGTTCATAGAGTGTTCACATTCATCATCCATCTCATATAGCGTGAGGGGGCAACGTGAGGAGGGCGTAGCGAGACGGGGCTTATGGTCTGTATCATGGCGTTGTCTCTCGTGTGACACAAGAAACTCACTTTCATACGCTTTAGGAGGCGTTTTATGATGGCTTGGATGACACCTGAAATCACCGAAGTGTCTGTTGGTCTGGAGATCAACAGCTATGCTTGCGCCGAGGTCTAAAAGTCTCAGCGACTTTTATGGCGTGACGCCAGCATGAGGAAAACCCCGCTCCGTTTTGCGTGAGGGGGGTTTTCTCTTTTAAGCTGATGCTCGATGCAACACGCCGCCACGCATGGCATGGGAGACGCCAGTCGTGCAAGGAAGGGACAAGGGTAACTGGCGAAGGTGACGCACAGCAAGCCACGCAAACGCTTGTGCCTCTAAAACATCGCCATGCCAGCCTATATCTTCCGCCACCCTTATGGCACACGTTCCCATATGCTCTTCTATCTTTTGTAATAAGGCATGGTTGTGTCGCCCACCGCCCGTGATGACCAGAGAACGCCATGGGCTGTTTCCCCATTCTTGTCCTTTGGCGAGTGCTTTGGCTGTGAAAGCCGTCAATGTCGCCGCCCCATCTTCTATGGAGAGATGACGCACGCCATCGATACCAAAATCATATCTGTCGAGAGACTTAGGGGGACGTCTGGCAAAATAGGGATGGGCTATCATGGATGATATAATTGTGTCATGGACATGGCCTTTATGTCCATAAGCGCCATCCTTATCCATTCCCGCAAGGACGCCGCAGTGGCGTATCCAATCATCCACTAGAGCGCACCCGGGCCCTGTGTCAAAGGCATGGACAATCTTCCCCTTGTCGAGCACCGTCACATTGGCGACGCCGCCGATATTGACAATGGCCACGGGGTCGCGCCATGCCACATCGTCATGCCTATCGGTAGGGGCTGTGCGTTGGCGTGTCAGCAAGGCATGGTGAAAGAGCGGGGCAAAGGGCGCGCCTTCACCGCCATGGCGTAGATCTTCTTGTCTAAAATCGCAGACGACATCAATATCCACGCTCTGTGCCAGCGCTCGCCCGTTTCCCAATTGCCAACTGAGGCGTTGGGCGGGCCTATGGCTTATGCTATGGCCATGCATGCCGACCACGGCAATATCTTTCTTTGTGAGACCTGTCTCTTGCAATAACGCCATAACAGCTGTGCTATGGAGGGTCGTGAGATGTTCCTCGAGGGCATGGAGACCATCATCTTTTTTGGCATAGCCTTTGGATGCTTCACGCAACAGGGCGGAGGTGATATGGGGTTCATAGGGGATATGCGTCGACCCTTTGCTCTTTATCTGGTCTTCCCCATCTGTTTCGAGGAGCGCCACATCGATGCCATCGGCTGACGTTCCGCTCATGAGGCCAATGCTATGGATTGGTGAGAAAGATGTCATGATGTCATGGCGCTGACAGGGAGTCCGTGGCATGCATTGTGAGGATTTTCTTTGCCATAGGAATGGTGATTTTTTGTTTCTGGCGTGTCGATTCTTCATCTAAGGCGGAGACAAGGCGTAAGACCATATCGAAACGTCTTTCCATGCGCGAGAGGACAAAGCCTATGACATGGTCGTCGATGGCACACCGCCTATCTTGACAGATTTTCTTGATGACGGCATGGAGCAAGGCATCATCGGGATGTTTAATGGGAACGCACGGCATAGCGCTCAAGCGCGATGATAAGTCTGCTAGTTCGAGTTGCCACAGAGCGACAGCATGGTGTGCTGTCATAAGGAGTGTTTTCCCATGTTGATGGCAATGGCGGAGAATATAAAGGAGTGTTCGCTCGCACCGCCCATCGCGCATATGGCGTTGGACGTCATCGAGCGCCCACGACTCGTACATGTCGCCTTGTTGTCGAAGGCGCGTCATCTCTTGTTCTTGCCAGAAGGCGCGCGGGATGATGAATGTTTTTGTCATGGAAGAAAAGGCATGGAGAAGGTGCGTTTTGCCACAGCCTCGAGGCCCATAGGTGATAAGACCGCCCCCCTTCTTGTCGGGGCTCAGCCAGAAGGGCCAACGTTTGAGCCAATCAAAGGCGAGAACATTCGCATCGCTCACAAAGAAATTCTCGAGACGATAACGGCTCTCGAAAGGAAATGTCAGCACCGACTGGCGCATTATCCCGTTGTCGTATAAAAACGCGTCTCTTTATAGGCAGCGACAGCAAGACGCGTCAACACGACCGCAATGACCGCCCATAAAGGAGCAAGCAAGACACCGATGAAGCCAAGAAAGACCCCCCCCGCTAAGAGCGCAAACAGCAAGCCAAGAGGATGAAATCCGCCATGGTGGCTGACAAAGCGAGGCGTCAAGAAAAAACTCTCTACGACATAGCCAAGAGCAAAAATCGCCAAAATCCACCCTATGCCCGCAACGCCAAACCCTTCTATCCAGCCAACGAGACATGTGATACTCAAAGCGATGAACCAGCCAAGATAGGGAATAATCATAGAAACGCCAGAAACAACCCCCAAAGCAACACTATGGGGAAGGCCTAACAAGGTGAGACTCACGCCGTAAAATAAAGACAACGCGCCTACCACCATCAGCACACCACGCCCAACACCCGCTAACATCCCCGCCAATTCCTCCATGGCTTTTCGAAATGCCACGGCATCACGGCGAGGAAGAAGACCTGCCAAATGCCCCATGAAAATATGATAGTCGCGCAAAAGGTAAAATGTCGTGAGGGGTGTCAAGAGCAACAACATCAGCGTTTGAAAAAAAGCGCGCCCGCCTTCGAATAACGATACAAGCATATCCGTCAAGAAAGAAAAGAGGCGTGGCACCGATGTCTCAGACCATGCTTCCCATTGTCCCATCCATCCCATCCTGTCTAGTGGTGACCCCGATGGGTTATGACTCAAGCCGTCCCATGCCGTCATCATACGCTTGCCATACTCGAGAAAGAGATGATGTAATGTCGTAAGGGCGCGGGGGAGCGTGTGGGCAAGAGACATGGCTTGTTCTATGAAGGGAGGAAAGAGTAAAAACACAACGAGCACAAAAAATAATAAAAAACACGCCATGACAAGCAAGGTTGACAGGACTCGGCTCATGCCCCATGTCTCTAGCATGTCAACGAGCGGGTCTAAAAGATACGCCAACACAGCGCCGACAACGAAAGGGAGAGCAATGGCATGAAAAACCGATATGAAGAAGAAGGGCAGGAACAGCAAAAAGAGCATGAGCAAAAAAAGACGCATCGAAGGCTGTAACATCATGTCCCTTTTCCTGTCTTGTGATGGTGTGTGACCATGGTGGGTGCGACAGGGATTGAACCTGTGACCTCTCCCGTGTGAGGGGAGCGCTCTCCCGCTGAGCTACGCACCCCGTGTCGATGATAATCTCTATCGGCGACATCCCGTGTTGTTGAGCCATATCACTATACCATAGCACAAAAGTTATCCTCAATGATGACGGAAGACGGAAGGCTTGTTTTTTCGCCTTTTTTTCCATATAATGCGCATTGTTATCTTTTTTATAAGAAAAAACAAAGAGTTGTTTTTGTTTCATTAACAACAGAGCTCTTCATCGTCAGAGTCCCCATCGTATGACAAAAAAGAGGATTATTTTGCACAGAGTTATCCACAGGCTACGCCATCGTTTCATGTATCAAGGAGCTAAGTGACCCATGCTCGAACTCCATGAGGAACAACAACCCTTTCATGGGCAGCGGCGATATGGGATAGAGTATATACGCCATATGTGTAAGACGCTTCCCGATGCGTCTGGCGTGTATCGCATGGAGGATAAGAACGGCAAAATCCTGTATGTGGGCAAGGCGCGTTCTCTCAGAAAGCGTGTCGCCAGTTATGGTCGTCGGCATGGGCATGCGGTGCGCGTGCAACGTATGATGTCTATGACGGCGCATGTGGAGGTTATTGTGACGCGCAACGATGCCGAGGCGCTCTTATTGGAGAGCAATCTCATCAAGAGATGGCGTCCCCCTTTCAATATCTTATTACTGGATGATAAGAGTTTCCCCTACATTGCGCTGGGACGTAAGACGCAAGAGTTTGCTCAAATTTTTTTACATCGTGGCGAGAAGAAGGAGGGCACAACCTATTATGGTCCTCTTCCCACATCGAGTGCGGCGCGTGAGACGATGTATCTTTTAGAGCGTGGCTTTTTATTGCGTAGCTGTCGTGACTCCGTTTTCAAGGCGCGTCGTCGCCCGTGTCTTTTGTATCAAATTAAGCGGTGTTCTGCTCCTTGTGTGGGGCGTATCAGCAAGGAGGATTATCAAGAATTGGTGCGAGACGCCACATTATTTTTGCAAGGACGTTGTGACTCGTTACGTAAGAAACTGACATCGATGATGGAAGACGCCAGCAAAGCGCAGCACTATGAACGAGCGGCGCGTTATCGTGACAGACTCAAGGCGCTGGCGACTGTTCATGCCTATCAGCGCGTTGATTATCAGCATATGGGTGATTGCGATGTGCTGGCCGTCTGTAAGGAACAACGTCATAGCTGTGTCCAGATATTCTTTTTTCGCCATGGGCGTTTGTTAGGTAACTACGCCTATTATCCTCGTCATGATGCCTCTGTGGATGAGTCCGCCATCCTATCGGCAGTGATAGGGCAATTTTATACGACTCGTTCTGTGCCGCGTTCTCTCTATGTGAGCCATCGCCCAGAGCAGAGCGACATCCTACAACAGGCACTCAGTGAGCGGGCTGGCCATCGCGTCTCTCTGCATGATGTT
Source organism: Alphaproteobacteria bacterium GM7ARS4 (assembly GCA_014332745.1). Taxonomy (NCBI): domain Bacteria; kingdom Pseudomonadati; phylum Pseudomonadota; class Alphaproteobacteria; species Alphaproteobacteria bacterium GM7ARS4. Next base: position 320,063 of record JACONL010000001.1, read on the forward strand.
GTGCGCGGTGGCAAGCGTGAGGTGATGGACTATGTCGCAGAGAATGCGCGCCAAGCATTGGCGCGCTACCGCATGCGCGGACATCACATACAGCAAGCGCAATCATTTCTACAGCAGCTGTTTGACCGCGCAGAGCCCTTTGAGCGTATTGAAGCGTACGACAATTCCCATACCAGTGGCGCTCATGCTGTTGGCGTCATGATTGTGACGGATGCTTATGATTTTGTCAGAACAGCCTATCGTCAATTCACCATTGGCAAGCATCAGGGGACATCGACACAAGAGGACGACCATGCCATGATGCGGGAAGTCATCACCCGCCGTTTCTCGAAAGCGCTCGCCCAAGGGCATGACAGAGACCACCATCTTTGGCCAGACCTCCTTATTATTGATGGCGGGAAAGGACAACTCCATAGTGTGCAGCAAGCCCTCGAAGCACTTGGCATTGTCGATGACATACCTATCCTCGCTATGGCAAAGGGAAAGGAAAGGAGGGCGGGAAAGGAAACATTCCATGTGTCGGACGGACGTTGCTTTATGGTGCGCGATGATGACGCTGTTTCCCATTATCTTCAGCGTCTTCGAGACGAAGCCCATCGCTTTGCGGTGATGAGCCACCGCAAGAAACGTCAGCGTCCCTTGCGAACATCGTCCCTCGAAGACATCAAAGGGATAGGGAGCATACGTAAACGCGCCTTGCTCCGCTACTTTGGTTCTGCCCATGCTGTGTCGGTGGCGGGAATAGAAGATTTAAAGAAAGTCGAGGGAATCCATGACTTTATCGCCCATATGATTTATGATTACTTTCACGAGACAGAGGTAGATTTGTCGACACGTAAGGGATATGGGACGTGAGAGGAGCAAAGGGAGGTGCTGAGATGGTGTGGGATGATGTGATAAGAAGGGAGAGACGATGACTCTTCCCAACACGATCAGTTTAGGAAGAATGGCGCTTGTTCCTGTTGTTGCCACCATGCTGTGGTTTGACACGCCTTTTATGCGCTGGCTCGCCCTCTTCTTTTATGTTGCCGCCTGTGTGAGCGATTTTGTGGATGGGTATCTTGCCCGTAGCACCAAGCAAATATCGGTTTTAGGAAAAATGCTGGACCCCGTGGCGGATAAGCTCATGGTATCCACCGTCATTTTCATGCTTGTCGTCACGGGGCGTATCGAGGGTATTGATACCATTGCCTCTCTGGTGATTTTATTGCGTGAATTCCTTGTCTCGTCTTTACGTGAATTTCTGTCTAATTTGAATATGCGTATGCATGTGACGGGTGTGGCAAAATGGAAGACGGCGCTCCAGATGTTCGCGCTAGGGTTTCTTATCGTTGGCGATGCATCGCCATGGTTCATTCCAGCGCTCCTCATAGGGAGCATTGGTTTGTGGCTTGCGGCTCTTCTCAGCGTCATTTCTGCTTTTGCTTATGTGCGCACGGGCATACGTGGCATAGCACGCTATGACAGGGCGCAAGAAAAGCCACAAGGCAAGGCAAAACTATCCGTCAAAGGAAGAAGGATAGCGCCCAGCAGTTCATGAAGTGTTTTGGCATTGTCGGCTGGAGTGGTAGCGGAAAGACGACATTGCTCGTCAAATTAATAGCGCATTTAGGCAAGCAAGGCTTTTCCGTCTCAACGATTAAGCATGCCCACCAAGATTTCGACATCGATAAGGAAGGCAAAGACAGCTATCGCCATCGCCATGCTGGCGCAAAAGAGGTGCTTGTGGCGTCACGTAGGCGGTGGGCGTTGATGCACGAATTACGTGACGAGAAAGAGCCAGTTCTTCGCCGCTTGATTGACAGAATGCATCGAGTCGATATTCTTCTTGTGGAAGGTTTTAAGAGAGAGCCCATTCCTAAAATCGAATTATATCGTCAGGATAATCATAAAGCGTTTCTGTATCCCCATGACAAAAATATCATCGCTCTTGCGTGTGATGTGCCTCTCAAGGCATGTCCCCTTCCCGCCTTTTCCCTTGATGATATTCCCTCCCTTGCGTCTTTTATCATAGGGTATCCGTCTGCTGAGGCGTTTTAAGATGAAGGAATGGTTGTCGGTGGATGATGCCCAGAGGCACATAGAGCATAAGACAACGGCGATTGCCAGAACGTGCGCCATTCCCCTTCACCAAGCCTATGGGCGTCTTTTGGCACATGATGTCATCACCCCCCGTGATGTTCCCCCCTATGATAATGCCGCTGTTGATGGTTATGGCATTATGTGGGATGATGAGCTTTTGCAGGAGGAACGCCCCGCCTTTCGCCTTGTGGGGCGCGCAACGGCTGGCGCGCCCGCGCGCTACAACGTCAAGAAAAGACAAGCCGTTCAGCTGTTCACAGGGACATGTATGACAGATATTGAAGGAGTCGACACCATCCTCATGGAAGAGGCATGCCAACAGCAGGACGCTCAGACCATCCTCTTTATCGATAAACGCCATGCCCATCGAGGCATGAATTATCGTTTGAGAGGGGAAGACGTCCGTCAAGGGCAAAATATCCTTCCACGAGGCTGGCGCCTACGTCCACAAGATATGGCGATGCTCGCCGCTATGGGACATCCTACCGTCGACGTCATGGACAGGGTGAGGGTTGGCCTTTTCTCCAGTGGCAATGAAATCTATGATGTTGACACGCCATCGCTCCCACAGGCGGGGACGTACGATAGCAACCGCTATGCTGTGCGGGGCATGTTATCCGCATGGGGCGCGGCTATAGATGATGGCGGTATTTTGCCAGACCATCAAGAGACCATGAGTCATGCCTTGCGACAGGCATCCTATCGTTGTGATATTCTCATCACCTCAGGCAGTATCTCAGCGAGTGAGAGCGATGCCATTGGCGATATTATCAGCCGTTATGGCGCGCTAGATTTTTGGCGCGTGAAGATGAAGCCCGGACGCCCTATTGCCTTTGGGCGACTTCATGGCACGCCTATTCTTGCTCTTCCGGGCAATCCTGTTGCCGTGACCGTAACGTTTTTGCTCTTTGCGCGTCTTTTGCTACAAAAGAGGGGGGGTGGCATTGTCTCGATGCCTCCTCGCTATCCCGTCACCGCCTTTTTCTCTATGGACAAGAAGCCCGGGAGACGCGAATGGATACGATGTCGCCTTGTGGAACGTGATGGTGTTGTGGGTGTTGAGCGCTTTATGAAGACAGGGGCGGGTCTTGTGACATCTCTCGTGCGTTCGGACGGACTCATAGACATTGCAGAGGACATCACCCATATTCATGAAGGCGATAGCGTTTTTTTCACCCCTTACACGGCATTTTTATCATGAAGATTGTCTATTTTGCGGCCCTTCGAACGACAATTGGGCGAGAGGAGGAAGCGATGACGCCTCCGCCTCATGTCCTCACCATAGGTGATTTGATGACGTGGCTTGCCACGTTGAGCGATGCGCACAGGCGCGCTTTCTCACGTCCTTCCATTCAAGTGGCGGCAGATTGTCAGTATGTGGATAAAGACCATCGATTGCATGGCGTCAAGGAAGTCGCCTTTTTTCCTCCCGTGACGGGGGGGTAAAGGCGTCGGCTGTCATGGTCTCTATCACGTTGCAATCCTCACCCATTGATGTGGGCTCTGTTTATGGACGTTTTGCGGACTCTGTCTCGTCTAGCGGCGCTGTGGCGATGTTTGTCGGGCGTATGCGCGCCTCGTGCCATCATCAGGGGCGCGCCTATACGTTACGCTCTATGACTCTAGAGCATTATCATGCGATGGCTCAACGACAGCTCGATGCGCTCGCTTCCCGCGCATGCGCACGCTGGACTCTCGAGGACATATGTATCGTCCATCGTTATGGGAAAATCCTTCCCCATGAGGTCATCGTGTTCATCGCCACAGGAGCAGAACACCGCCAGCCCGCCCTCGAGGCTTGCCACTTTTTGATAGATTGGCTCAAGGTGAAAGCGCCCTTTTGGAAATATGAAGAGACGAACAGCGGCGAGGGATTTTGGGTCGCCGCGCAGAATCGGGACGAACAACAGGCGAACGGGTGGCATGAGAGCACCATGCCACACACGCCATGATGCCCACACAGCATGTCTCTCTACAGAGAGACGGACTCACACGTCTTATGGTGATGGCATGTCTGGCGCACATACGCTTGGAACGCCTCTATGAGGGTATCAACCAATGGATGTCCCTTCAACCTGACCGTCTCGATAGAGGCGATAGGCGTGACCTCAACGGCCGTCCCTGTGAGGAAAGCGGCATCCGCTGACTCTACATCTTTTGGTGTTATGACACGCTCGCAGACATCGATACCTTGGCGCTGTGCAATATCGATGACGCATTGTCTCGTAATGCCATCGAGAAAACAATCGGGTATGGGCGTATGCAAGGCATCGTTGATGACAAAGAAAATGTTTGCTCCTGTGGACTCAGCGATATGGCCATGATGGTCGAGCATCAACGCATCGTCATAGCCTTTTTTTTCCACATGGTGCTTGCTGAGGGTGCATATCATGTAGAGTCCCGCTGCTTTTGCATGGACTGGCGCTGTATTGGCAGGAGGACGTCGCCATGGCGTATAGCCCAGACGAATGCCTTTTTTGCGGGTATCGGGGTCAAAGTAAGAGGGCCACTCCCATGCGGCGATGGCCATATGGATGGTATTGCGTTGGGCGGATATGGCCATCATCTCGCTCCCTCGCCATGCGATGGGGCGCACATAGCCATTTTTTATGCCTTGCCTATGCAGGAGCTCGTAGGTCGCTCGGCTTATGGTCTCACTATCGAAGGGCAACGTAAAGCCCATCATCTTGGCAGACTCATGGAGGCGTTGCGTATGGTCGTCCAACTTAAAAACAACCCCATCATAGACGCGCTCGCCTTCGAACACGGCACTGGCATAATGGAGGCCATGGCTCAGCACATGGACGCACGCTTCACGCCACGGCACAAAGCGATTATTATACCAGATGACGCCAGTCCGATTATCGAAACTCTCGAGCATGATGTTTCTCTGTCATTCTTATGGATGATATGTCCCGCTAAAACCCCCGCCACAGCCTCAGTATAGCATAATGTTAAAAAAACAGACGCACATTCTTGTTGTTGATGATGATGCGCGCTTGCGCACGTTGTTGGCGCATTATTTGTCGCAACATGGGTGTGTCGTCTCGTTGGCGTCTGACACCCAAGAGGCAGAACAGCTGTGCATGCGTATTCTCTTCGATATCATTATCCTCGATGTCATGATGCCGCATGAGCATGGCACAACATGGGCGTCCCGCCTACGAGAGCGCAAAGAGAGAGTCCCTATTTTGATGTTGACGGCGATGGCCCAACCGCAGGATCGTATTGCTGGTCTGGAGAGTGGTGTCGATGATTATCTTGCTAAACCCTTCGAGCCAAGAGAACTCTTGCTACGTATCCATGCCATTCTCAGTCGTAGCGATGGGGCGCATGCCTCATCTCTCTGGTCTTTTGGTGCGTTCACCTTTGATGAAGAGGATGGTCTCTTGCGTTATGGCGCGGAACGGGTGCGTTTGACATCAGGGGAGCGCGCCCTTTTACGTCAGCTTGCGCAGGGGCAAGGGCGTATCATCACGCGCCAGCAGCTCATGGAACGTCTGGATATGTGCGGCTCTGAGCGCGTCATCGATACACAAATCAAGCGTCTCAGGCAAAAACTTCATATCATTGGCGGGGTGGATGTTCCTCTCCGCACCCACAGGGGTAAGGGCTATTCTTTAGACGTTGTGCGTTGTCGGCGGACAACAGAGCATAAGGGCTCGTAGGGTGAAACGTTACCTCCCTAAGACACTGATGGGGCGTTCGCAACTCATCTTGTGGGCGCCTATGATGTTGCTATGGATTTTGCTGACATGGGCATTTTTCGACCGCCTATGGGACACCCATAGTCGCCGCTTGGCTGAGGATGTCGTTGGTGATATTGCCTTAGCGGACCAGCTGTTGACGGATTTTCCCCATCAACGCGCCTTCTTGTTTCCTTTGATGGCGGAAAAAACGGAGATAGAATTCACCTTCACAGAACGTCCTCGTGACTCTTCGGTTGCGTCAGTTCAGGAGAAAGACTTTTACATTGATTATCGGCGCTTCCTTCAAGAGTCTCTCTCGAGGAGATTTCCTCAGCGCCATGTGACATTTCGCACCGACCGTGGGCTCAGAAAAACGCTTATTTGGATAGAACGCGATGAAGAGCCACAGGGTGTTCTCCATGCTGTTGTGCCTCGTCATCGCCTGTTTAACTCAACGACATCGGTGTTTGTCGTCTTCATGACATTCGGCGCGTTATTCTTTGTGAGTATCGCCGCGCTCTTCATGCGGAATCAGATACGTCCCATGAACGACCTTGCCCATGCGATGGAGACGTTCGGGCAGGGACATGATAGCGATATGGAGGATGGGCGCGCTGAGCAGGATAAGCCTCTGACGTTGCGTGGGGCGAGAGAAGTGAGACGAGCCATTGCCGTCTTTCAGGGCATGAAAGAGCGTATTAAGCGCCATTGGCAGCAACAATATATGGTTTTGACGTCCATCTCTCACGACATCAACACAGTCATCGCCCGTATGAAACTACAGCTGGCCATCGCTGATGGCAAAGACATGAAAAGCACATGTGACTCTGGGGATACGGATAACAAGGCGCTCATGGCTGGCCTTGAGCAAGATGTGACGCTCTTACAGAACATCGTCAAGGAGTATATCGATTTTCTACGGGTGGGAGGACGAAAGCCACAGGACGATATCGAGGATGTGGATGTGGAAGAGATGCTCGAGACTCTCTTGGAGGATGTTCCCCGTCCTTTAAGGAAGAGCATACGTCTCGTTGGGCGCGAACAAGGGGCAAAGAAAGAGACAAAACGCCTCATGGTGAAAGCCCATAGAGGCGACCTCAAGCGTTGCCTGATGAACATTCTTCATAATGCGGAACGTTTTGCTGAGACCATCGAATTGTCTGTCCATGCTGGGCGGGACGGCCTGTCCGTCATTGTTGATGATGATGGCGTTGGCATTGCGCCTTCGATGCGCGAAGAGGCGTTGCGTCCGTTTTCTCGTTTGGATACGTCGCGTAATCTCAACCATGAAGGCGTTGGTTTAGGGCTTGCCATTGCTGATACGGTGATGCGTCAGCATCAGGGACGGATCATGCTAGAGGAGTCGCCCTTGGGGGGGTTGAGAGTCAGACTCTTTTTTCCTAAAGAACGGACGTGAGCCTATGGGGAGGGGGCGTGTGTGTGTTTTGGCGTTTCTTCTGCCAATTGTTTGGCGCGTCTCATGGCCTGTTCGATGGCGCGTTGGATGATGGCGTCCCATGTGTCGGTGTGATGTTGGAAGACATCTATGGCGGCTGCTGTTGTTCCTTGTGGGCTTGTGACGCGTGCGCGTAATGTTCGAGGCGCTTCCTTTTTTTCGATGGCGAGGGCGGTAGCGCCATCCACCATCGATAAGGCAAGCTGTTGGGCATCTGCCTCACTGAGCCCATAATGCGCGCCAGCCTTCGTGAGACATTCGAGAAAGTAGTAGAGGTAGGCGGGACCGCTCCCACATAAGGCGGTGATGATGTCAAAACGTTCCTCTTCCTCAAGCCATAATGTCATCCCAAGACAGGCAAAGAGCCTATGGACATGAGCACAACATGGCGTGTCTTTGGCATGGGCGCTGTACAGGGCTGTGATTCCTTTGCCAATGGCGCATGCGAGATTCGGCATAGCCCTGATGATGACGCTGTGGCCTAGATGGTGGGCAATAGAGGCGAGAGGTATGCCAGCCGCCACCGACACGATACAAGATGACAGAGGGGGGAGTCGCTGACAGAGCGTTCCGACGACATGCGCTATCTGTTGTGGTTTGACCGCTAAGACGATACAAGAGAAATGTATCTCGTTGAACGGAATATCGTCACTATGTCCGATAATATGGGATGAGGGAAGCCACGATTCCCATGATGTCCGGCATAGAGAGTCGGTATCCAGCAGGTAAAGGGAGCGAGGATCTCTTTGTGCCTTGAGCCATCCTCTCAACAACGCCCCGCCCATATGGCCGCCGCCTATGACAAGGACGGAGTCGAACGAAGAGAGTGCCATCGCACTGGCACGCGTTTAAGCTTGTCCTTGCACGTCAAGGAGCGCCGATTCGAGAGCTTTTCGAGGGTCTAAACCGCCCCATATGACCATCTGTAGGGATGGGTAGAAACGTTCGCAATGTGCCAGTGCCGACTCGATCATTTTCTCAGCATGGTGATGACTGCCATCCATATCCTGAAGCGAGAAAAGAGCCGTATGCCGATAAGAGATAACGCCACTATCCCTATCAATCCCCATATGTCCCATCCACAGATGATTGTTCAACAGGCAGATAAGACGCTCGATGGCATCTTGGGCCCGCATGGGGACTTTAATATCGGGAACACATGAAAATTGGAGCGTATGACACTCTGCTCGCCACAGCAAATACAACCCATAGATGCCATGCTCTTTCTGACACTGAAGAACGAGGGCGCTGTCATCCTCACGCTGACAGAACCACCCATGATGGTGGGCATAGGATTCCACCATGTCAAGGAGATGAGACGATGAGGGAGGGTCAAAATTCGTTCTCTGCACCATGATACAACGCTCCGTTGACGTTCTAACGTGTAAGAGAGCCTCTGTTCTTACACCCCCTTCCCTCACAACCCCTCCCTTGCCTTCCTACCCTGTCCACCACCCCTGCCCTATCACGCCATGATAATACGTGGGAACAAGACGATGGCACAAGCATATATAGCGTCCTTTACCCTCAATATGTCAATATATAGTATCATGCGTGCGCCTGTCATGCTTTTCTGTGTGATTTTTTATCCGTTTGTTGCATATTTTCCAATTGGGCGACTTTTTTTTGGGTTTCTTCCAGTTGGGCGCGCAAGGCATCGAGGTCTTCTCGACGTGCGAGCGCCATGTCGCTCAAGATTTTTTGGCACGTATGATGAACGAGGATGCGTAGGTCGTCAGACACCGAGTCAGCGATGTGAAGAGCGCCCTGGGCGAGCATGGATAGGTCGTCTAGAATCTTTTTGCGTGGTTGGTCGTCCATGGGTCTGTGGGGTCTATGGGGGGTCTATGGGTCTGTCGTGAGCGTGAGCCTTTTAGGGCGCGCTGAGGGCGCACTGGGGGGGTATGGCTGATGCATTTTCGTATCCACACCTTGTCTTTACGTATATAGTTGTTGACGTGAAGGAGGAAAGGAAAATAGTGCATGGGAGGATGATGATGGTATCGAAGGAGTCGTTAGATGTGCGCTCTGTGTTTATGGAGGGACGGACGTACAGCACATGGCGTCAGGACAAGGTCGATGATACGCTCTTACGCGACATTTATGGCATGGCGCGCATGGGGCCTACGAGCATGAATGTGTGTCCTTTGCGTGTTTTGTTTGTGCGTGAGAAGGAGGACAAGGAGAAGCTTGTCCCATGTCTGAGTCCGGGCAATGTGGAGAAGACGCGCCATGCGCCAGTGACGGCGATTTTTGCCTATGATATGGCGTTTTATGAGCGCATGGATGTTTTAGCACCCCACGTGTCCTACGAGGACATGGTGGCTCGTCATAGGAAGGATAAGGAGAGGACAGAGAAAACAGCATCCTTCAATGCTCACTTACAAGCCGCCTATATGATGATTGCTGCCCGTGGCATGGGGCTTGATTGCGGTCCTATGGGAGGGTTTGTGGCACAGCGGGTGGATGAGGCGTTCTTTCAAGAGTCGCCGCGGGCGTCTTGGCGTTCCTTCTTGTTATGCAATATGGGGCATGGGGAGGCGCAAGGTCTGCGGGCGAGGGCTTATCGCCTCTCTTTTGACGAAGCATGCGCCATTTTGTGAGGCACATATTTCCGTGCGTCCTGTGCCACCATACCGCCTTCGATGGCCTTGTCGCTATGGAGGGGATAGCGTTTGCTGTTAAAGAGTTGATAATGCCACCATTCATGGATGTAGAAATCCCATCCTGCCGATACCATAATGCCGAGCAAGCAGTAGCGGTTGGCTTGTGCTTGCTGTGAGAGGGAGAGTGCGCCGTGATAAGAACGTGGTGTGAAATCATCAAAATCTGTTCCCATATCGAGGGCGACTCCCTGTCCGTCGACGAGGGTGACATCGAGGGCAACGCCACGGGAATGGGGAGAGCCACGTTCGGGGTGAGCGACAAAACGTTCGTCTGGAAAAAAATGCCATAACGCCCATTGCGTCTCTGTTGGGCGAAAGGCATCGAGAATGCGCAGGCGATAGTTTTGTTGGGCGGCGAGTGCTATGGCTTTGTCTAAGAGGGGTATGGCGTCCTTGTGGAGATAGGCTTTGGCGCGGTCAGAATCATAGAGGCAGTGAGACGTGACGTTACTTGGCGATGCATAGGCGAGGTTTATGTCGACGTTATCGTTGGCGGGAATGGGGACAAGAGAAGACATAGGAGCAGAGAAGGGAGAGAGATGGTAAGAAACGCACGAAGAACAAAAAGACGCCTCTTAGGGTTAGAATGTTGCTTGAATGGCTGTTCTGTTGCTTATATGGAGGGTGATGATGTGCTTTTCAGCCGTTGTGCTGCCCATGTTGTTTATGTGGTTGATGTTCCTCATGTCTCTCATACTCTCCAGGCGCCTCAGGCGTCCCAGGCACCCCAGGGCCGTGATAGGAAACAGGGTGGGTGGGGGAAAGCTGTCTTTTCTTCTCGAGGGGTCGCTGAGAGGCTTCTCCTCTTTATAGAGGAGTGTTTTACGTTTTGCAAAATAACAGCAGATGCCATCGATGCTGTCGTGGCGGTGCGGGGCCCTGGGTCATTTACTGGCGTGCGTGCGTGTCTGAGTGCGGCGCATGCATGCGCTCTCTCTGCCTCTTGTCCTGTGCATGGCGTCACGACATTCGATATGTTGGCATGGTCTTATGGCGAGTCCTATGGCGCTCAGTTGGAGGGTGACGCTGTGTATCCTATGCGTGTCATAGTGCCAGCAGTGGGGGACGCCATCTATGGTCAAGAGTATCGCATGCATACGTCTGAGGCGGGCGTTGTCTCTCGCCTTGTGTCTCATGGCAAGGTCCGACATGGCACGTTACACGATGAATGCCATGCTCGAGGGGACAAAAAACAAGGCGTGAGCGTGATTCCGTCATGTGTGGCGGCGTCTGTTCCCTCAATGACGCACGCCTATGGCGTTGCGCCTCACGCTGTGCATGCGCTCCGTTATTGTCTTTGTCATGGTCTCTGTGAGGACACGAGGCAAGAGCACACACGCGCATCCCCACAGGCCTTTCATGTGGTCGAACCTTTTTATGGACGAGGGCATTATGCATCCGCTTAGGGTTGTGCTCTTTGCTGTCCTCTGGCTGTGGGGGGATAGCGCTGTTCATGGGGGCTATCGTGAGGCGGAACAGCATAACGCCCCTGACATCAATGACGCAGGCGGTATGGAAGAAGAAGCGGAAGGCATCGTCCATCATGTCATCGATGGCGATACACTTGTGTTATCGGATGGGCGGGTCGTGCGCCTTCTAGGCATTAATGCGAGCGAATTACATCCCCATGAGATGGAGGGAGCGCGTGCTGCCCGCGACATGCTCACATCTCTGGTGGAAGGACAGCCTATCTCTCTTCATTTTCACCAACGTAAGAAGGATAGGCATGGACGTTTGCTTGCCCATGTCTGTCGCACCCGTGATCATCTCTGGATAGAGGCCGCCTTATTGGAAGGCGGTAACGTCTGGGTCTATAGTTTTGCGGATAATGTGCCGCCCTTGATAGAGACGATGTTGTCGTTAGAAGGGAAAGCGCGCACCCATAAGAAAGGGGTATGGCAGTATCCATCCTATGGCGTGCTGTCGGCTTCTGATACGCTGACGGATGACGTTATCGGTACATTTCGTCTTGTGGAGGGCGTCATCAAAGAGACGGCATTGGTGGGTGACACGCTTTATCTCAATTTTGGCGATGATTGGCGGACGGATTTCACCATACGTATCAACAAAAAAGCCCATGCCCTCTTTCAAAAGGAAAAGCTCTATCCCCTCACATGGAAAGAGCATGCCATTCGAGTCCGTGGCTGGCTACGTCGTGTCAATGGCGTTCTCATCGAGGTGAGCCATCCCCAACAGATAGAGAGACTCGCCTCAGCATACGGCACACTCTCTCACCATAAGATTGGTGCAGGGGGGATTGGCGAAGGGACTCCTGATACGCCCTCATCCAAGACATCACCCCTTGAGCCATCACCCCTTGAGCCATCACCCCTTGAGCCATCCCCCCTTGAGCCATCCCCATGTCGTGCGTCTATTGGCTTGCCCAGATGATACGCGCCGTCCACAGGACATCTTTCTTGAGGATGTCGATATTTTCATAGGCGGGGTTGAGGGAACGGAGCGACACATGCCTTTCCGTTTGTCTTCTTAACTCTTTTGCCATAATTTCGCCTTGAGCATTCTTAAGCACGATCCTATCGCCTGCGCGTATATCGGAATTGGGCGAGACAAGGATAATATCTCCATGTCGATAGACGGGCGCCATGCTATCTCCATTGATTTCTAAAGCATAGGCGTTGGGGTCTTTGAAATCGGGAAATTCGATTTCCTCTAAACCATAGCCAATGGGGTAGCCGGCGTCATCAAAATATCCCTCCATGCCTGCTTTTGCCATCCCAATAAGGGGAATGGAGCGGTTAGAAGCGTGAGGCAAAGTGCTAGAACCCGTTAAGTCGTGCCAGTTACACCCTGTGGCGCGCAGAATTTGGACGATACTCTCTGTATTCGGCCAACGCGGTCTCCCTTCGGCGTTGATACGTTTACTTTTGTTAAAGATCGTTGGGTCTAGCCCTGCCTTTTTTGCCAGTGCCGACGGCGACAGATTGAGCGCCTTCGCCAAATCATCGATGGCTTGCCAGACTTCTTGATGTGTCATCATGGGCGTTTTGCTCCTCCCTCTGTTGTGCCTCTTGTATCACGCGTGTTAAGAACATATACCTTGAAAACCATAAATATAAGAATATATACCTATCATAGATGATATAAGAAGGCTATATAGGAATATTAACAACATGTTATGGAAAAAGCAAGTGTTTTCACAAATGTTTTCGCAAATGTTTGCACAAATGTTTTCATGGGCTCATACGGAAAATATCGGCAAGATGGTGGAAGGGGTCGGCATGATACCCAGCCTCCCTCCCAGCCTCCCTCTATGTCGAGCGTCTTCTTTGAGTGCCCTCGTAGGACAGCATGCGCTTTCCCATGTCTATGATGGGCGCGCGCTGGAGAGGCGCGCCCCAGAGTCCTGCTCTTGTGGTGTCTTGGAGGGTGAGGGGTATGTGCTGTTTAGCAATGATACCCATCTATGGTGGCTTCATTTTTTGAAGCAAGGATTTCGCCATTGCGCCATTGTTCTCATACGGGACGGCGTTGTTCTTTTTATCGACCCTCTTTCCCATCAGCTCATCATAGAATGGCGTTTGATGGACGACCGTGAGTGTTTCTTGAAGGCGTTGGAGCGTTGTGGCGTGCGCTATGTCCCTGTGTCCTTTCACGAGGTCTCGGCGTCTCAAGCTCCTTTGTCTTTTTTCAGTTGCGTTGAGGTTGTCAAGCGCGTCTTGGGTATCCATAGGCGCTGGATTATCACCCCATGGCAGCTCTATCAGTTTTTACTTGACAATCCTAGAAAATAGGAATATATACCTATCAACGATGATGTTGCGGAGGCTCAGTGGTTGAGGTGTCGCACGGCTGGAATCACAGGACATGCTGGCACAGGGCTAATCCTCTTCTTGAGCGCTCCATAGGCAGTCATCGCGACGGTATATCCGGGCCCGATCTCTCTGGACATCGGGCTTAACGGAAGATCATAGTTGGAGGTATGAAGGTGACAGAGCATGTGGAGACTGGGGCGGACCATCTTGAGAATGGGCATGCCACCTATCGCACTGTAGGTGGTGAGACATCGTTCGTTTTTTATTTTAAGGTGTATCGTGAAGAGGATGTCAAGCTGTTCAAAGATGGCGAGCCTGTTCAAGACGGGTATACGGTGCGTTTTTCTAAAGACTCTTTTGGCGGCGAGGTTATTTTCGATAGCCCATTGGAGGCGGGGGTGGACATGTTGTTTGTGCAAGATTTTTCTCTTAAGGGGCGTCGGGGGACGTTTTACGAGAGTGGTTCTTTCCCTATCCGTTTGCTCAATGAGGAATTGGATATGCTCCATGGGCGTCTACAGATTCTTGAGCGTTTTAAGAGTCGCGCTCTCCATGCCAAAGAGAGTGAGAGTGAGGCCTTTGCGACGGACGGGGCTCTTCCTTTGCCTGAGGCGGGCAAGCTGTTGATGGGGCGTGAAGACCATCGAGGTTGGGAGAATAGTCGCTATACCCATGAGGCTTTAGAGACGATGTTGCGTGATGCGTCTCGTGTGGCATCCGCCTTAGAGGCTGTTCCTTCTGTGGGGCAGATCGCTTTAGGGTTTGATGACATGGGGGCGACAGTTCTTGCGAAGGGCAGTAGGGGGCAGCAGCTGGTGGTACGGGCGTCATCGATGCGTTTTATCCATAGTTTTATGGAGGAGTCACACCATGTGACATTGGCTGTCAAGCTTGTCAGGGCGCATGACGATTCTGTGCGCTACACGCACACGTTCAAGATCAACGTGCCGACGAAGACACGAGGCGGCCCTTATGTCCACACAGCTGATTTAGGAGAAGAGCATGGGTGGACATTATCTGTGGGCGATGTCTTGACGCTTGAGGTTAGCGAGGTGATGTCCAACAAGGTGAAAGGATTGATTGTCGCTTTTGCCTAAGGGTGAGAACATAAAAAGAGAGGGAATAAGCATGGGTGGTTTTGTGAGAAAGAGAATATTGGGGGTAGATAACAACCCTATGGTGTTGTTGCCTCCGTCAGAGGCGGAGACACCTGACAAGGAAACGAAGAAGAAGCGCAAAAGGTCTGGTTTCGATAGCCTTGTGCGCACGTCACTAGGTGGCATTGTTCAAGATGAACAAGTGCCTTTTGTGCGTAAGAGGCTCTTAGGGGAATGAAGGCCATGAAAGATGTGGCGTTATCGGCAAAGAACATTGTGCGACGCTTCAAGGAGTCGAAAGCGAAGCGTTATCAATGGGAGAGTCACTGGCGTGATTGTTATGACTATGCCCTTCCCCAGCGCGGGGTCTTCAATGACGCGACGGTTGGTGGAGGCAGGCGGACGGGTCACCTGTATGACGGGACGGCATGCGATGCTGTGGAGCAGTTAGCGGCAAGCATGATGGCTCATATGACGCCATCATGGTCTCGGTGGTTTGGTCTTATCGAGGGGCGCTATCGCCGTCGTCATTTCGAGAGTTCTGTTGCTGATATGTTGGAGGATACATCGGCGACGTTGCAATCGCATTTTGACAGGTCGAATTTTGCGATGGCGATGCATCAATGTTACTTGGATTTAGTGACGGCTGGCACGGCGTGTCTTATGTTCGAGCAAAAGGCGTTAGGGGGGTCTTCGTCTTTTCATTTCACGTGCGTTCCATTGAGCGATGTCGTCTGTGAGGAGAGCGCTGAGGGACATCTTGACGTGACATTGCGTCGTCGCCTTGTGGATGTGAGAGCATTGCGCCGTCGTTATCCGACGCTTGTTCTTCCACCGAAGGCGCATCAACAGGAGCGCGCTGATGGCTCATGGCGCGTGTCTGTTATTGACATGGTGTCTCCTCGCGACAAGGGGGACGGCTATGACTATGTCGCTGTTTTTGAGGATTTAGAGGGCGGTCAGGGCGGTGTGATCGAGCATGCGCTCTTTTACGAGTCGCCCTTTATCAATTTTCGCTGGCTCAAGGCGCCGGGGGAGGTCTATGGGCGTTCGCCTGTCATGAAGGCGTTGCCTGACATCAAGACGGCGAATAAGGTTGTGGAGCTCATCCTTAAGAATGCGAGCATTGCCGTCACGGGGATTTGGCAGGCGGAGGATGACGGCGTCCTTAATCCGTCAAACATTCGTCTCGTGCCGGGGATGATTATTCCTAAGGCTGTTGGTTCTCGGGGGCTGACGCCTTTGGAGGCGCCGGGGCGTTTTGATGTCTCTCAATTGGTGCTCAAGGATTTACGGGAGCGTATCAGGCAAGCGCTCATTGTGGACAGGCTGGGGCCACCCCAACAGAGCAAGATGACGGCAACAGAAGTGTTAGAGCGTAGCGCGGACCTCTCTCGTTTATTGGGAGCGACCTATGGCAGATTGCAGAATGAACTCATGGCGCCTCTCATCAAGCGGGGCTTAGGGATTTTACGTAGGATGGGTGTTATCGAGGAGGTGCGTATCGATGGCCACGTTGTGGATGTGGAGTATCATGCGCCATTGGCGCGCGCGCAGAGACGCGCCGATGCCCATAATGTCATGGTGTGGCTTGATGCTGTCTCCGCCTTAGGCGGGGACGCCATGGCGGGAGTCGACATGGCGGGCATTATGCGATGGCTTGGAGAAAAGCTAGGCGTGCCACGGGACCTTCTTGAGACAAGGGCGCACGCCTTAGCGCATGTGGCACAAGATGTCGTCCACATGGCGCTGTCAGCAGATGCTATGGCAGACAAAAACCACGGAGGTGACCATGGGGGAGACCATAGGAGGGACGAAGAATGACGACATTATCTCGCACAAAGACGCCACGCTATGATGAAGAGACGATCGCCCGTTGCGCCGAGCATGTGTTCGCACAAGAGGAGGGACAGTGCTTGCTGGCTTATTTGCGTGGTATCACCATCGACAGGGTTTTGTCACCCGCATGTGATGACGCCACGTTGCGCCATGTGGAAGGACAGCGTTACCTTGTGGCGCGTTTGATACGTTGGAGTGAAGGGCGGACGTCATCAGGACAGACAACAACAAAAGGAGGATTGACATGATGGAAGGACAGGATAACAGCGCGTCACGTCACGACGTGTCATCTCATGAGGACGAGCAAGGAGTCGCCACAGCCCATAAGGCTTCTGAGGCTTCTGAGGTGTCTGAGGCGTCGCCAAAGGAGGGGGAGGCGTCATTGAGCGAAAAGCCAGACTATTTACCAGAAAAATTCTGGGATAAGCACAAGGGCGTGCCACGTTTGTCGGCTCTTGCCAAATCCTATGGCGAATTGGAGCGTCTCCATGGCGCGATGGTGCGCATACCTCATAAGGACATGACGGAGGAGGAACGTCGTCATTGTTATCAAAAATTGGGCGTACCAGCGTCGCCAGAGGACTATACCATCACCCTCAATGGCGAGGCTTTCGAGAGCGATCCCGCCATCAATGCGCGTCTCCATGAGGCGGGACTGACTCAAGAGCAAGCGCAGCTTGTCTATTCTCTTGCCCAAGAGACGTTAGTGCCTCTTGTGGAGTGGGCGGCAGGAGAGATGCGGAGCGACCATGAAGAGAAGACACTCATCGAGGCGTTTGGCGGCGAACAGACATGGCAGACAACGGCAAAACAGATTGCCGCATGGGGTGAGAAAAACGTGCCTCCAGACATTTACGATGTCCTTGCCCGTAGCGCCAAAGGCGTCATGGCTCTCCATGCCATGATGAACAATAAAGAACCCACCCTTGATATGGGGACGTCCCATGCCCATGCGCCTACCAGCGAACGGGAATTAAGGAGAATGGTGGAGAGCACAGCCTACTGGCGCGACCGCGACCCAGAGACTCTACGCAAGGTTGAGGAAGGCTTTGCCCAACTCTTTGGTCGTGGCAACATCTGAGCGAAAGCGTTCATACGTGGAGGCGCATCAGCGAGCGTGACGGGGCGCATGGCGGGGATGACAGAAGGACGGAGAGAGACATAAGCGATGGCGCTGTGTCTTCTCCGTCTTTTTATAGGTATATTTTCCTCTTAATAGGGATGATATACGTTGACAAAGGGCAATAATAGGATTATATACCTAATACCTTCTTCCCCCATAGATGACCCCACAGGTAAGGCATGGATAAGGAGGGTGGGGGAGGAAGAGGCGGCCGAAGGGAGATTTCGATAACCGATGATAAGGCTGTTTAAGAGAAAGGAGAGAACATGTCAGTATCGATAGATAAGGCATTCAGTCATCATTTTGGAGCGGAGGTGCATGCGGCGTATCAGCGTATGGGCTCGAAGTTGCGCAATGTGGTGCGTATGCGTAATGACGTCAAGGGTGCGAGCACGACTTTTCAGAAAGTCGGTCGTGGTGTTGCCACCATGAAGTCGCGCCATGGCAAGGTTCCTGTGATGAATGTGGACCATGAACCTATTAAGTGCACGTTGCAGGACTACTATGCTGGTGAATGGATCGACAAATTGGACGAGTTAAAGCTCAGTTTTGACGAGCGTATGGTGATAGCCCAGGCGGGCGCTTATGCGTTGGGGCGCAAGACTGACGAGCTCATTATCAAGGCGTTGGACGCGAACAAGACGAATCGAATCGCCGCTGGGAATACCCCGACTGGCTTGACGAAGGTGAAGATTTTGAATGCTCTGGAAATGTTAGGCAATGCGGACGTGCCAGATGATGGTCAGCGTTATGCTGTCATTGGTTGGAAACAATGGTCGCAGCTGTTGGATATTGAGGAGTTTAAGGATGCCGACTATGTGGGCGCGGATGACTTACCTTGGCGTGGCACCCAAGCGAAGCGTTGGCTAGGCACGATGTGGATACCCCATTCGGGCTTAACGAAGGACGGGAGCAATCGCCTATGCCATTGGTTTCACAAGACGGCCATTGGTCATGCGTGCGGTATGGAGGTTAAAACGGACATTACGTGGCATGGGGACAGGGCAGCCCATTTTGTCAGTAACATGATGTCTCAAGGCGCGTGTTTGATTGATGTGAAGGGGATTGTAACCATTCTGTGTAAGGAGTAAGGAGGAGAGCGATGGCGTATAAAGCGAGCGATTTGAGTGTTCTTGCCTATGCCAACGGCTTTACGCTGTGGCACTACAAGACGAGTGATAACGCGGCGGCGGTCAAGGCTGATGGCTACTTCAATGATGCCCATGAGATTTTGCGTCGAGATGACGTGATTTTACATACGAGTGGCGCATTATTGCGTGTGTCTGCCAAGGCGAGCAATCCTTTGGCGAGCAAGGCCATAGAGGTGAAGACGCCAAGCTAAAAGGCGCGTAAGGACGAGCAAAGGAGGGATTGATGGCGTGTGTGATGGCGCTCTGGGGGCATTCTTCCTTTGCTCTGTGGTGGTGTGAGGATGAGAGGGCGAGGATAGGATGACGGACTCAAGAGATTTATGTGCGAGGGCTTTTGCCAAGATAGGGGAGACGGGATTTTCGTCTCTGGGCGATGATAGTGAGGCGGGGAGGATTGCCTCTGTATTGTATCGTGGCGTGTGTGATGGTTTTTTATCAGCACATTATTGGAATTTTGCGTTGCGGCGGCAGATGCTTCCTCGCCTTTTGCGAGGGGGCAGGAGTGGGCATCTCTATAGCTTTGCTCTTCCGCGAGATTTTTTGCGCGCCGTATCAGCTGGCCGTGATGATACGGGGCGGGGGCTTGTGTATCACATTGCTGGCACGCTTCTCGAGGCGGATAGTGAGCGTGTTGTCCTTACGTATATTGCGCGGGTTGCCGAGTCTTTTTTCCCGCCTTTTTTTCAGGAGGCGTTCGTGGGACATCTTGCGGCTGAATTTTGCATTCCTCTGACGGAGAACACGAGCAGGGCGAGGGCTTTGCGTGAGCGGGCGACCATGCTCTTACGGGAGGCAAAATTGATTGATGCGCAGCAAGATACGCCTCATGCCTTTGAAGATTTTTCTTTGATAGAGGAGCGTATGTCATGACGAGGAGTGTTCATTTTAAGAATTCTTTCAATAGTGGCGAATGGGACGAGTCTCTTTATGGGAGGACAGATCTTGCTCAATTTAACAATGCGGCCTCATGCTTGTCTAATGTTCTCATTCACCCTGAGGGTGGTATTGCCCGTCGGCCTGGTCTCTTATTTCTCCATGATGTTGCCAGCGATGGGCGCTTGGCGCGTTTTGCCTTTAGTCGCGAGCAAGTCTATCTTGTTTTTTTCGGGGTGAACGTCATTCGCGTGTATCGAAACAATCTGTTGCAAGCGACTCTGACGTCGCCTTGGTCTGATGACCATCTTCCCCATCTCTGTTGGGTGCAAAGTGGGGATACGATGATTATCACCCATGAGGATGTTGCGCCCCGCATGCTTGTGCGTGCTGTCAATAAGGAGGGGCAGGCGACATGGACGCTCATGGAGAGTCCTGTGACGCGTACAGGCGACAATCCCTATCATGGACAAGCACAGCATCGCATGGTCAGTCATCTGGGACATTATTGGCACATGCCCTATTCGGCTTTATGGCCACAAGATGTTGTGTGGGCGCTTGATTATAAGACGCTTCCCTCTGTCTCTTTCACGACACGGACGTTCTTTTTAGGTGAGACGCTCAAGGCGTATCGTGATGCCTTGCAAGGGACGATGATGCGCTATGAAGGCACGGAGGGCGTGTTTTATTTTTACCTGTCGAAGGTTGCCTTCAAGGAGCAGGCGGGACATCGCGTTGTGGCCGTGTCGGCCTCCCTCATCATAGAGGGTGGCGGGACGTATACGGGGACGTTTATCGATAAGGAAAAGCCATTGGAGGGTGAATTAGGCGTCTTGGACTTCTCGTCTCTTCGTGGTTGGCCTCGCTGTTGTTTGTTTTATCAAGGGCGTTTTGCCTTTGCGGGCAGTGCGGGGCGTCCCAATCGTTTATGGATGTCTCAGAGTCATGACATTTGGAATTTTCATCTAGGCGAGTCGTTGGATGATGAAGCGATCATCCTCGATATTGTCGATGACGAGATTAATGGGATTCGTGAGGTCGGTGTCGGTCGGGAGTTGCAACTCTTCACATCCAGTGCGGAGTGGGGTGTTGTGGGTGATGTGCTCACGCCAAGCACCGCTGTCATCCGTAAGGAGACATCCCATGGCATTTATGGCGCGCGGCGTATTGCGCCTCTTTATGTGGATGGGGCGATGCTGTTTATCGGGCGGGACGGGACTCACCTACGGGAGATGTATTACCAAGTGGATACGGATTCTTATTTAGCGGGTGATTTATCGCTACTCTCCAGTGCCATGTTGGAAGCGCCTTTAGAGCAGGTTTATGACAAACAGCGTCATGTGGTCTACATTCCTTGTGAGGCGGGGCATATGGCGGTTCTCACTGTGGAGCGGTCGCAACAGGTGGCGGGTTGGTCGTGCTTACGGACTCAGGGGCGTTTTCGTTCTGTGGCTGTGGTGGGGGACATTGTCTATTGTTTGGTGGAGCGTCTGACGGCTGATGGCACAAAGCGTTTTTGTCTCGAGTGTTTCAAGGAGGATCTGTTTGTCGATAGTGGCGTTGAATTGGGTTTAGAGGAGACAGTGGCGTCTCGCGCCATATGGTCTCACAAGACGCTCATGGCGTTTCAGGGGCTAGAGGCTTATGTGTCGGCTGACCATGTCATGTATGGCATGATTGGCGAGGATGGCGACGGTGAACATCATGGGGTTGTTTTGGCTGGTGATACGTTGCGTTTGCCTCAGGCGGCGCGACATGTCGTCATAGGGTTGCCTTATGCCCACGAGATAGCGCCTTTACCGATGGAGTCGGCGAGCGGTTCTTTTCGTCCCATTGATGTGACGTTTCAACTTTTGCGGAGCGGGGCGATGGCGTTGGATAGTGGCGGTGGCGTTCGTGCCATGCCGTTGCGTGTGGCGTCTGAGGGGCGGGTTGCCACGGACACGCCTCTCTATAGTGGCACACTAACGGTGCAGAGTAGCGGCTGGCGGCGACATCAAGGGATCTTGTGGCGTATTCTTCAGACGAGTCCCGTGCCTTTTCACCTCTTATCCGTCAAAACCCATATCAAGGTGATAGAATAATGTCAGCATTTTTTTCTGTGTTAGATCCTCTGACTCGTCATTACGAGCAGGATTACAAGAACAAACAACAGGCGAAGCAAGCCACGCTTCAGGCACAGCAAAGAGCCTTAGAGGAGAAGATAGCGCGTCAAGACCATATGGCAGAGACGCGGCGCGACATGGCGACTCTCAATGCGCAGATGGCGGCATCAGGCGGTGGCACAGGGAGCGGCACAAGTGGCAATGCTCTCTTTCGCAATTTGCTTGCCCTCAGCGCGCGGGAAAGTGGACGGCAACAAGCGCGTCACCTTCTCGAGCGGCAACGTTTTGCTCTCGATACGCAGACGCGCCAGATGTTAGGGCGTTTTGCCAAGAGGCGTTATCTCATTAAAGCGGCAGAAGCAGCGAGCAATGAAGGCGCAAAAACATCTCTTCGGGCAGCAGCGGGGTAAGGGATATGGTGAAAGCGCAACAAGCACATGAGACAACCTCAGGCGCGACATCCCTCGCCATATCTTATGGCCATGTGTTGGCACGTTATATCCCTCCCATCATAGAGTCCTATGACGCCTTTATCCATCAAGGGCCACCCCATGAGCCTAAAGAGTTTGCTGAATGGCATCAAGCATGTCGCCATGCTCTTCACCATATAGAGGCGTTAATGAAGTTAGTCGCCATGAGCATTGAGGGCGGGGGCACTGGGGGTGCTGGCGCTAGGGGAGGCGATAGCACGGAGAGCGCTCAGCGTCAGCAAGAGGCGCAAGCGCAGATGATTCGTAAGGCACAGCAGGATTTACGCCGCTACCTCGCCCACAAAACAGCAAAGGACGTCAGCCCTTCCCATACCCCTGATGTTGATGACGGCGCGCGCCATGACACCTAAGGCGCGTTGCGAACATCATCTTGACGCCATGCCATGCGACTTCAGCACGTTTCTCTGGTTATGGAATGATACGGAGAGGCGTTCTACACCGTCCGTCCATCTTATGATGAGTGGCTGGCTCGACTCGATGGTAGCGGCGCGCAAGCAAGGGCTTGTTCTTCTTGCCTTTCGTGGTGCTGGCAAATCCACTTTGGTGGGGATTTTCTGTGCGTGGCTTTTGTTGTGTGATCCTGAGCGGCGCATTCTTGTTCTTTCGGCAGAACATCATCTTGCCAGCAAGATGACGCGTCATGTCAGGCGTGTCATCGAGCGTCATCCCCTCACGCAGGGGTTGCGCGGCGGGCTTGGCGGGCATAAGACAGCGGAGTCTTGGGCGTATGACCAATTGACGGTGCGCAGACGTTATGCCGGACGCGATCCGTCTTTGATAGCGCGCGGTTTGACAGCGAATGTAACGGGTATACGCGCCGACATGATGATTTATGACGATGTGGAAGTGCCAAACAGCTGTGATACGGCTGTGAAGCGTCAGGATCTACGCACGCGCCTCAGTGAGACAGCGTATATTTTGACGCCTCATGGCATGCAGTTGTATATCGGCACGCCCCATTGTTATGACACGATTTATAAGCCTCTTGTGTCTGGCACGCCATGTTATTTACAAGGATTTGAGCGTCTCGATGTTCCGTTGCTCGATGCTCAGGGGCGTAGCGCTTGGCGTGAGCGTTTTGATGAGAAGGCGATCGCCCGCTTGCGTCAGCAGACGGGGCCTAGGCGTTTTGCCGCGCAGATGTTGTTATGTCCCCAGAGTCCAGAGGAGAGTCGCCTCGATGTGCGCGGTATCGTTCCCTATGACGCGGAATTGACCTACGGTGAGGCGCTGTCACAGCCCGTGCTGACATTGGGGGACAAACGTTTGGTCTCAGCATCTTGTTGGTGGGACCCCGCGTGGGGAGGGGCGCAGAAAAATTGTGGGAGTGTCATCGCTGTGCTCTACACCGATGAAGATGGTGGCCTATGGTTGCATGGACTCCGTTGGCTTGGTGAGGAGAAGGAACAAAGGACGCAAGACCATGAGGATGACGCCAGCAGGCAATGTGGCGAGGCATTGGATTTTTTAGCGGAGCATTACCTTTCGAGCGTGCATATCGAGGTGAATGGCTTGGGAAAATTTCTTCCTTCCTTATTGCGGCGTGTGAGTCAGGAGAGAGGGGTGATGCTGTCGGTGATAGAACATCACAGCACAAAACCGAAGCATGTGCGTATCCTCGAGGCATTTGATGCTGTGTTAGCGGCGAAAGCCTTGCATGTCCATGCTCGCGTCATAGCGTCTCCTTTTATGGACGAGCTACGTCATTGGCAGGCGGTAGGCTATAAGGGGCGTGATGATGCGTTGGATGCCGTGAGTGGTTGTTTATCCAGTGAGCCTATCCGTTTTAATCGTCACTCTTTCACGCCATCGAAGGCACAGCCTCGGCGATGGCAGGGGCGTGATGCTGTCGAGGCGAACTGTGCGTTTGACGTCATGGCATAGGGTCTCAAGAGGAGGAGAGAGAAGAGAATATGACAGAGTTTGTAGCAGAGATAGGGGGGTGGGATTGGTCTCTTATATCGATGGAATTGCCCGCCTTGTGTGGCATTGCGTGGCTTGTATGGCAGGTCAAGGGTGAGCAAGAACGGGGGTTGGCGCGCCTTGCCAAAGATGTTGAGGCGCGGATTGGGGCATTGACTGAGAAATGGGCAAGGAGTCAGATGACGCTTGCCCAGCACTATGTGCGTAAGGAGGATATGGGGCAGCTGGAGGAACGTCTCTCTCGCCATTTGGTGAGGATAGAGCAACGTCTCGATGGTGAGGGGCGAAAGAACGCGAAGAGGAGGATAAAAGGATGATAGGGAGTGTTTTACCGATCGTCGCGCCTATTATGCGTGATGTTTTGTCGAGTTTATTTCCCGATAAGGAGAAGGCGCAAGAGGCAGAGCACAAGATGATGGCGGCATTATTGGCGGCTGATAAGGGGCAGGTGCATATTAATCAAGTGGAGGCGCGCCATGCGTCCTTGTTTGTGGCGGGTTGGCGTCCGTGGCTAGGATGGGTCTGTGGCATGGGCATTTTTTGGTCTTTTGTGTTACAGCCCGTGGCCTTGTGGTTGAACGGGGTGATGGGGTGGCATCTCCCTATGCCGCCCATCGAGACGGGGTATCTCGTAGAGTTGGTGATGGCGATGTTAGGGTTAGGTGGCTTACGCAGTTTTGAGAAAGTGAAGGGTGTTGCGCGCTAGACGTCGCTTTCTTCTGCTTTTTGTGATGGCATTTGCGTGGTGCGTGGAATGGCGTGGCCATCATAGGTTGTTTGTGGGGTTGTTTGTGGGGTCGTTTGTGGCGTTGCCTGATGGAGGGCTTGTGCCAGCGTGGTGTTTTGCGCTCTCGCTTTTTTCCTTGAGGGTTTTGCGGGGGGTGGGGGCTCAGCGTTTCCTCGAACTTTTTGTCGTTGTTCTCTGCCGAGGAGGGCGAGCTCATGCTCTTGTTCGGAGAGGGGCATATAGTCGGGGAAATGCTTGGTGAGGATGGCATGAAATGCATCATAGCTGATGCCTTGGGAGGGATGATGTGTGAGGGCATATCCGATTTCTGCCATGGCGTCGGGCATATGGTCTACAACATTCGCCATGAGTCTTTGTTGTGTGTGCTTATTGTTGGCGTGTGTGCCGAGATAGCGGTCGATGAAGAGATGGAGTAGGTCGCGGCTTTTCCAAGATGTATCAGGGATATGGTGGGATTGGAAGAATGCTTTGACGGAGTCTTTCATATGATGTTTGAAGGACTCCACGTCTTTTGTGCGTTCGCTCGTTTTTTTGTGTTTGGCGTGCGCGGCAAGGCTTTCTTTTCCCTTGTGATAGGTTGCGAATGATGTGTCGGGGGTGGATGGGCTCTTTTTGACGTCCCATGTGGCGTTGTAGATGAAGGCTGTTTTGTCGAAATCGTTATCGTGTCCTCGTTGCTTGCGATTCCATTGTGTGCTGAGGTAGTTGATTTTTGTGCCCAGCTCTAGGAGTGTTTTTTTGACGTCTTGTCCTTTGAGGGCAGCGGGATTCGATGGGTGGCGTGTGCCTGTTCGTCCCAAGATTTCATCTTCGATTTGTTTATCGGAGTGATTGGTGAATGTTTGGAGTGCCTGTTGCTCTTGTGTTTGGCTATGTTGGCTTGTGCCGACCAAGCCTTTATTGAAGGCGGTATAGAGGTGGTTTCTGACGGAGTCGGCGATGATGGAGCGACTCGCTTGGGCGTCGAGGACTTGAGAGGGCCTAATTTTTTTGCCTTTTGCGCTGTTGGTGTCGAGGATGCGGTATGTGAAACGCACTTTGCGTCCGAACAATCGTCCGAAGAAGCCGGGTTTGATGGTTTGGCGTTCCACGAGGTCGTTATCAGCGCTCACGAGGATGGCGCTGGAGGGAGAGAGATGTTGGATGGTGTTGAGGCTCAACAGATAGTGAGGATTGACGGCTTTGGGGATGACGACTGGCATGGGACTTATCTCCTTTTGGCGAAGTTGATGATGGATGTGAAGAGCGCAGGCATAGCGTTGCGATGGGTGCTATGACGGGCGGCACGGCGGCGACGTGCGCGTTCGCGTTCTGCGCGTTGTTGCTCTAGGGGGTGAGGCAGTATCCGTTTTGGGTACTGTATTCCTGTTCTCACGTAGACGGCAAGACGACGATAGGTTTTATCGTCGATGGCAAGAGAGGGGTCTCTGCTACTGGCATCGATGGTCGTTGTGACGACATTCATCATGTTATGCCACTTATCGATGTGCTGTGCTGTGACAGCTGGCATGGTGGCCTTTTTTTGCTGTTGCGTTTTTTCTATGGTGTCTCTGATACAGCGGTAGAAAAAATCTTTCATGAGGATACGGGAGTGATGCCCATCGAGGACATCCTCCTTGTTGACGGGTTTGGCTTTCCCTTTTTTGTTTATGTCTGTTGTGAGGGGGAGATAGGACACGCGTACGGAACGTCCGAACAGGCGTCCTAAGAAGGATGGTGTGCGCTTATGCTGACGCACCAATTGTCCGTCTGTTGTCAGGAAGAGTTTTTCTCCCTTCGTCATTTTACTGAGGATATGAGGCGCCATCATATTGTTGTAAGGGATCTGTTGAGCGGTGGCTGGGGCGATACGGGGCATGACGTTTTCTCCTTGTTTATTCGTTGGGTTCTTCTTCTTCAGCGATAGCCGATGGTAAGCTGGTCGGTCTATTGAGGGCTTTACTGGGGGGAGTCGTGGGGATGACGGGGGTTTTCGACTCTGTCTGGACTTTTTGCGCGCTAATATCGATAAAAGTTTTGATGAGGATAAGAGCATCAGGCTTCACGCCTAGGTCTTCTGTTTCATTTTTTAGGTCGAGATAGGTTCTAATGGCGGGGATGGTAATCTCTCGCGCTTTCAATTGTTTTCTCGTGGGCGGGTTGTCTGTGCTGTTGGTGGCGCGGTTTGCTTGTTCTTTGAGAAATTGGGCGATGACGACACGGCTCTGGAGTCCTGTGAGGAGATGTCTCTTACTGATTTTGCGCTGTCCCCTGTGGGGAGAGAGGGGGGTATAGACCGTTTTCACCTTCCGTCCCAAGAAGACACGGGCGAAGAAGTTCGCTTTTTTCTTCTGTGATACGACGAGCGTGCCTCTTGTGCTCACATAGAGCGTGCTGTCCTTTTTCAGCGATGTGATTTTGCTCTTATTTAAGAGCTGTTCGCCTTGGCGTATAGAGACGATAGGCTTTGAGGAAGGAATAATGGAGGGCATGGCTAGACGTCACTGGTTGGAGTCGTGTTGCTGGCGAGTTCGCTCATATTGTGTGACATGGTCGCCAATTGGCGTAGATTGGTGTCTGTCAAGCTGCGGTCTGTGCGCAACCTGTCGTCAATGTTTGTGAGCACGCTATTTTTCACGGAGAAGGGTTCTCGGTCTGTGAAGAAGGGATTTTGCTCCTCTTGACGTCTATGTTTTTTGAGGAACGTCTCTACACTTTGTTTGTTGCCTGTGAGACGCCTCTTAATGCTGTGATACGTACGGCTTAGGAGTCCTTCTCTGGCCACAAGAAAATTGTTGGAGGCAAAGGCTGGTTTTTCGGAAGGAGCAAAACGGGCGTTGAGATAATCCCTAAAGAAGCTGCGAAGGACTTGTCGGCTTTGGTCTGTATTGAGGACATGGCGTTCTGGGACGGGTGTGTCATTGGCGACTTTGAGATAGACGACACGCACATCTTTTCCCATGAGTCGTCCCAAGAGTCCCGGTCTTTTTGTCGTTTGATAGACGACATCGCCTTTTGTGCTGACAAAGACTTCTTTATCGTGATTGAATTTCTTCTGCTCTTTTTGTGCGAAGAGGGGGTTCGCTCTGAGATGTGGGAGGGGTGGGGCAATATCACTGATAGGCATGGTCTTGCTGGTCCTGTGTTTGTGTGGATGAGAGGGTGGGGTTGAGGAGGCTTATCCAAAGGAACGAAGGAAGTTGGCGATAGGCGTGTACCACTTTCTTCTTGCGGGTTGTGCGTCCTCGTTATGGGTGAGGTCGATGGTTTCGTTGATTTGACGCACGGTGCGTTGAATATCTGTATCGTTGAAGCTAAAGTGCGGATTGTCGACGCCTTGTCTTTCGAGGACATCTATTTTCTTTTGGGCGTCATTGGTTTTCTGCAATGCGCTCACAAATTGAGAGGAGACTTGGTCGTTGGCTTTGGAGGGTTTTTGGAGATCTTGAAGCAAATGGTCATAATGATATTTGTGGTCCTGTTCGTGGGTATTGACGGCGAGGGGGAATGAGGGCGCTTGTGCCTGCACCTGTTTGCGCAAGAAGGTGATGATGGCTTCACGGCTTTTCTGTGAGTTGAGGTTATGGGTGCGTTCTGGTGTTGTTGTTTTTCCGCCTTTGCTGAGATTTTCGTAGACGGTGCGCACACGGAAGCCGAGTAATTTGCCAATGCGTCCCCCGACTTGTTTTTCTGTTTTACGGAGGATGTCGCCGCTTTGGCTCAGGCGCACCTCTTTATCTTGATTGAGTTGGTTGAGGACGGCGCTTGAGACGAGCTTACTATCAACGATGACGACCATGGACGACCTCCTGAGTGGTGTGAATCTTTGCTAAGCCTATGTGGAGATGTTTTGTGGAAAGTTCCCTTTTATCGTGATGGGGATATGGTAACAATAGGGCGTGGGTGTGTGATGGTTGGGTTGGTGTTGTATGGTGTCTGGGATGATAGAGACGACGTCGTCATTGGCGCGTGTTTGTGAGGCGTTACGTAAGGAGTCGTGGATTGCTCTTGATACGGAATTTATGCGTGAGCGTGAATACTGGGCGGCGCTGTGTCTTGTGCAGTTGGCGGCGCCACAACAGCAAGGTGTGTTGGTCGATTGCCTAGCGCCTCAGTTGGATTTATCGCCTCTCTATGCCTTATTGCGCGACAAGGCTGTTACGAAGGTGATTCATGGCGGGCAACAGGACATGGAGATTTTTTATCGTTTGACGCAAGACGTGCCGTCTCCTTTTTTTGATACGCAGGTTGGCTCTATGCTATGCGGTTATCAAGATATGAGGGGTTTGAATGTATTGGCGCAAGATTTCACGGGGAAGACGTTAGACAAGTCTATCAGGCGTAGCGATTGGCGTCGGCGTCCCTTATCCTTGCGTCAGCGGCGCTATGCGTTGGATGATGTTCATGTGTTGTGTCAGATATATCCCGTGATGACGAAGAAGTTGGATGCTTTGAGGCGTCAGGAGTGGATGGCGGAGGAGATGGCGTTGCGTTCGTCTCCCCATTTATATTGCAACGATGTGTATGAGAGTTGGCGTCGTCTGTCGGGCTTACCTGTGGGGAGGCGTCATTTAGCGCGGATTCGCGAGTTAGCGGCGTGGCGGGAGGAGCATGCGCAAGAGTGGAATGTGTTACGTCATAGGGTGTTTAGTGATAGGCAGCTCTATGGCATGGCGAAGGCGGGTGTCTCGCGCGCCATGATTCGCGCGTCGATTCATAGCAAGCACAGGAGCAAGATAGGGGATGATGCCATCGATGACCTTCTGTTGCGCCTCAAGAAGGTGGGCGAGCAAGCTATCGAGTCGTGTCCGCGCCCTCAGGATGCGCCTTTTTTAGACGACAAGGAGAAGGAGATTTTTCATGGATTGGTTTCTTTGTTAAAGGCCTGTTGCGTAGAGCATGGCGTGGCGCAAATTCTCATCACGAGGCTATCCCATTTGCGTTTGCTCAGCAGGGGGTGGCGTTATGACTTTCCCTTTTGCAAGGGGTGGCGTTATAGGCTCTTTGGCGAGCGCGCCTTATCATTTGTCGATGCGCGCATGACAGGCGGGGCATGAGTCTCATCATCTGGATGTGGCGTCTGTGCGGGAGATGACGTTGTTCGTTCGATCATACAGACGGTGAATTGGCTCATGAGGTTATGGTTTGTGTGTGTGTGGGTGATACGTATCTTGTTTTGTCGGCAGAGGTCTGTAAAGTCTTTGCCGGTGCAGAGGTGGATATTGGGCGTATCGTGCCATGGATGGGGCAGGGCGTCTGTTTGTGGCATGCGTCCTGTGACGAGCAAGCTTAAGCGCAAGCGCCAATAGCCAAAATTGGGGAAAGAGATGACGCCAAAGCGGGCGACTCGCACCAGTTCTTTGACAATATGGAGCGGGTTATGGGTTGCTTGGAGTGTATGGCCGAGGATGGCATAGTCGAAGAGGCGTGCTGGGTACATGGCGAGGTCGGTATCGGCGTCGCCTTGGCAGACGTGGAGTCCTTTTTCGAGGCAGAGGGCGACATTGTCGCCATTGAGTTCGATGCCGTGTCCGTGGACATGGTGATGTTCTTCGAGGTAAGAGAGGAGTGTGCCGTCGCCACAGCCAATATCGAGGACGCGACATCCTTGAGGGATAAGGGATGCGATAATTTTCAGGTCAGTACGGAGAGGCTGTGTGGGGTAGGCGGACAGGCGTCTCATGGTGTTTTTATGGCATGGTGTCGTTGCATACCATGCAAGAAGGCGCGCATGATGGTATGGAATTGGGGTTCATGGAGGAGGAAGGCGTCATGGCCCTTATCGGTTTGTATTTCTGAGAAGCTGACGGGGACGGAGGCTCTGTGGAGTGCTTGGACGATATGACGGCTTTCTGTGGTAGAGAACAGCCAGTCGCTACTAAAGGAGATGACGAGGAATCGTGTTTTTTCTTGGATATGTGAGAAGGCGCGTTCCAATTGTCCTTGATGGTCGTCGGCGAGGTCGAAGTAATCCATGGCTCTTGTGATATAGAGATAGGCGTTGGCGTCGAAGCGTGCGACAAAGCGTTGTCCTTGGTGGTGGAGATAGGTTTCGACTTCGAAATCGGGGTTGAAGCCGTAGCTGATATTGTCTCGGTGGCGTAGGTTTCTTCCGAATTTGCGGTGCATGGATTGTTCTGAGAGGTATGTGATATGGGCGAGCATGCGCGCCACAGCCAGTCCTTTTTCGGGGGTTTTGTCTGTAGAGGCATAGTTTCCTTGTTGCCAGTGGGGGTCTGCCATGATGGCGTGTCGTCCTATGACGTGGAAGGCGATATTTTGTGCGGAGACGCGTGCGGTTGTGGCGATGGGGATAGCGCAGAAGACATGGTCGGGGTAGAGGCATGCCCATTCGAGGACTTGCATACCGCCCATAGAGCCGCCGATGACGCCATAGAGTTGGCGAATGCCAAGATGGTCGATGAGGCGTTTTTGTGCGCGCACCATATCCCGTATGGTGATAACGGGGAATGTCATCGCCCATGGCGTGCCATCGTCCTTGAGGGATTGGGGGCCTGTTGTTCCCATACACCCTCCCAGGGTATTGCTACAGATGACAAAATAGCGTTTGGTATCGATGGCTTTGTTTGGGCCGACGGCTTCATGCCACCATCCTGCTTTATGTGTGAGGGGGTCTGTTCCTGTGGCATGTTGGTCGCCGCTGAGGGCGTGGCACAGGAGGATGGCGTTGCTCCGTTGTGCGTTGAGTGTTCCCCATGTCCTATAGGCGATATCGATATGGGGGAGGGAAGCGCCACTTTCGAGGGTGAGGGGTGTTGTGCTTGTGAAAATCTTGCTTTTGTCGTCCCTCATTGATTCATCGTGTTTCTTTATGGAGAGGATATGTTTGTGCTAAAAGGTTCACGGGAGGCGGGCATGGGCATCGTGTCATGCGTATCATGATGGGCGTATTGTGTTATGGGCGTATCGTGTTATGGGTGTATCATGTTATGGGCGTATTGTAACCTGTCTATGGCGTCCTGTCGATATAGGCGTGAAGGCGTGCATTCGTGGGCTCTCTATGGTATAATCTCACACCGATGATAAAGCCTCTTTCCCATATTGCCGATGTTACGCGCTATAAGAGCGGCGCGTCTCAGGCGTTGGTGCGTGACTCGTCCGTGCCTATTTTCAAACTTTCATCTAACGAGTCGGTGTTTGGGGCGAGTCCCAAAGCTATTGCTCGTGGCAAGGCGTGGTTAGCGCAAGGCAAGAGTCACCTGTATTCTTCTGGTGCTTGTGCGCCATTGCGGGAGGCGTTAGGCCGTCGTTATGGTGTGAAGGCGGGACAGATTGTGTGTGGCAATGGGTCGGACGAATTGATTGCCATGTTGGTGCGCGCCTATTGTGGCGTGGGTGACGAGGTTGTGATGAGTCGTTATGGTTTCATCTACTATCGTATTGTTGCACAAGCGGTGGGGGCGGTGCCTGTTTTTGCCGATGTTGGGGAGGCTTTTGAGGAGACGCGGGATAGGTTTTTGCGCGCATGTTCGAAACGCACGAAGATTATTTTTATCGCCAATCCCAATAATCCCACGGGCTATTTATGGCGTGCGGGGGCTTTGACGTCATTATGCGAG
>JACONL010000001.1:352657-481342 GCA_014332745.1 Alphaproteobacteria bacterium GM7ARS4
CCACTGGGCGTTCTCTTAGTGATTGATGCAGCGTATGCCGACTATGCCTGTCATGAGGAAGGCTATGAGGATGGTGCGCAGTTGGTGTCATCGGGACGTTGTGTCATGGTGCGGACATTTTCTAAATTATATGGGCTCAGTGGTTTGCGTATCGGTTGGGGGCTGATGCCGCCTCCTGTGAAAGAGGCGATAGAGAAGATAAGGCCGCCCTTTAACGTCAATGCCATAGCGCAAGAGATGGCGTTAGGGGCGTTGGAGGACGAGGCATTCTATGACGATGTTCGTCACAAGACGATTCAGGGGCGCGCCTATCTCTATGGTGAGATAGGGCGTCTCAATGGCGTGAGAGCCTATGAGAGCTATGGCAATTTTTTGCTGTTACGTTTTATGGATAAGGCGATGGCGCATGCCATGTATCGTTATTTTTCCGAGCATGGCGTCATTGTTCGTCCTTTAGAGGATTATGGGTTAGACGATTGTGTGCGTGTCAGTGTGGGCTGTGTAGACTCGCAGGAGGCTGTGTTGCGTCTTTTGCGTCATCGCCTTTAATCACTTAAGGCCTTTGCAAGAGCATGTGCGGTGATGGGCGTTCTTTTTAAGCATGGTGTGATTATCGGTGGTGGTCTTATGGGGACGTCGTTAGCGTTGGCGTTGCGTGAGCGAGGGGTGTGTGAGCGTCTTGTCATGGTTGATAGGGAGTCGTCTGTGCTGTCCCTTCTTAGGGGCATGGGCATGGAGACGTGCCTTATGGGTGATATAGCGGGTGTGGTGGGGGCGTGTGACCTTGTGGTGCTGGCGGTGCCTGTGGGGTGTTATGGTGAGGTTTTGCGGGCGTGTGCGTCTCACCTCAAGGGGGGCGCTCTTGTGACGGATGTTGGCTCTGTGAAGGGGTGCGTGATGAAGGAGATGGCGTCATCTCTTCCCTCTTCTGTGTCGTATGTTCCTTCTCATCCTTTGGCGGGCACGGAGAATTCGGGTCCTATGGCGGCGGACTCGACTCTTTATCAAGGGCGGGTCTGTGTCGTGACGCCTGTAGCGCTAGCGCCTATCAGCGCCAGCGACAAGAAGATCATGGCGTTATGGGAGGCCATCGGCATGGATGTTCTTCTCATGTCGTCTCAAGACCATGATGTGCTCTTGGCGTTTTCGTCCCACCTTCCCCATGTCATTGCCTATGCTCTCACCATGTGCATTCGCGAGAGGGGTGACGAGAAGGGGCATGACATAGAACGGGTGAGTGGTGGGGGCTTGAAGGATTTCACGCGGATCGCGGCATCGGATTCTGTCATGTGGCGGGATATTTTTTTAGCGAACAGGGCGAATGTGTGTTCGGCATTGCGGGATTTTTCGAGGACACTCCGTGCGCTGTCGACATTGATAGAGCGGGGTGATGGGGCGTCTATCGAGTCCACCCTTTCTCAGTTGCGCCACTTTAAGCGTTCTTTGGATGATAAGGGGGGCATGTGAGGGGCATGGAGAGCGTGCGCGTTTCATTGTTTGCGTTATGGTTGCGGAGCGTCTATAAGGGGGGAGGGGCATAGGTGCGACAAGAGGCATAGCGTGAGCGATGAAGAAGGATATTCACCCTGATTATCATGAGATAAAGGTTGTCATGACGGATGGCACGACGTACAAGACGCGTTCGACGTGGGGCAAGGCGGGTGACACGCTCAAGCTCGAGATTGACAGGCTCACGCACCCGGCATGGAGTAAGGGGTCGCGTCAATTGGTGGATACGGGGGGTCGTTTAGCGCGTTTTCAAAAGCGTTTTGGCCATGTGACGCTCAACAAGGGCGGGACGAAGGGGGGCGACAACAAAGGCAGTGGGTCGGCGTGAGGGTGGTATGGGGACGTTGCCATCTGTGTATCGGGCCGTCATTGTCGAGGATGAAGGTAAGGCGAGTCGTTTGCGGGTGGTTGAGCGTCCCATGCCGTCTTATGGTGCGGGCGATATTGTCGTGAAAGTGCATGGGGCGGGTGTTAATAGGGCTGATATTTTACAGCGTCAAGGGTTGTATCCGCCGCCGTCTGGGGCGAGTGATGTGATGGGTCTCGAGGTGAGCGGTGAGGTTGTGGCGTTAGGGTCGTCTGTGAGGCGTTTTAAGCGAGGGGATAAGGTCTGTGCCATTCTTGCTGGTGGCGGTTATGGCAGTCATTGTGTGTTTCCTGAGGTGCAGGCCTTGCCTGTGGTGGGGTCTCTGTCTATGCTTGAGAATGCGGTGTTGCCTGAGGTTTGGTGTACCGTATGGTCGATGGTGATGAACAGGGGTCAGTTTCGTCAAGGCGAGACATTTCTTGTGCATGGGGCGAGTGGTGGTGTTGGCATGGCGGCTCTTCAGTTGGGGGCGTTGTATGGGCGTCGTGTTTTTGGGACGGCGTCTGGCGATGTAAAGAGGCGCTATTGTCGTGATGTTATATCGGCGGATGTGGGGCGGATTATTGATTATGAGGAGGAGGATTTTGTGTCTATCATTAAGGAGGAGACGGGGGGCAAGGGCGTGGATGTGATATTGGATATGGTGGGTGGCGATTATGTGTCGCGTAATTTGGCGTGTCTTGGGCGTGAGGGGCGTCTTCTTTACATTGCGTTTCTCAAGGGGTCGAAGGTGACGATAGATTTACTTTCATTGATGCTCAAGCGTCAGACATTGACGGGGGCGACATTGCGTGTTCAGCCTCCCGCTGTCAAGGGGGCTCTTATGGCGTCTCTTCAGCGCCATATTTTTCCCTTGATGGAGACGGGGCAGCTCGTTCCTTGTCTCGAGCGTGTTTTTCCTTTAGAGCGTGTGCAAGAGGCGCATGAGCATATGGAGAGTGGCATGGCGAAGGGCAAGATTGCCATTGATATGATGTCATAAGAGGAGGATGGTGGATGACGAAGGCGACCCCTGTGATGCCGCGAGCGACGGCGCGATGGTTGATTGACAATACATCTCTTTCTTTTCAGCAAATCGCTGATTTCACGGGTTTATATCCCATAGAGATCGAGGCGATGGCCGATGGTGGTGTGGGGAGTAATGTGATAGGCATTGACCCTGTGGCCAGTGACCAGTTGGATGTGGACGAGATTAAGCGTTGTGAGGCTGATAGTGATGCGCGCCTTGTGCTGAAGGAGTCGGCGCATGCCCATGAGCGTGATGTCAAGGAGGGGAGGAAGCAAGGGCATGGCTATACGCCCTTATCGAAGCGCAAGCACAAGTTAGATGCCATTGCGTGGCTTGTGCGTCATCGTCAAGACCTCAAGGACGGGCAGATATGCGCCCTTATTGGCACGACTCGTCCGACCATTAAGAAAGTCCGTGACGGGACTCACCAAAAGCTCTACGAGATCGAGGCGCGCCATCCTGTGGAGTTAGGGTTATGTCGCCGTGAGGATTATGATGCTTTGGATGATGGCAAGGGCGCGTCTTGAATGTTGGGAAAAGCCGTCACCACCTAAAAAAGAGGCTCTCTTAAAAGGCATACCCCAGCCCAGTGATGAAGAAGGTTTCTGTCATATCCTCTGTTTCAGCGATACCGCCAAACAGCCCATCCCCGCCTTTGTAGAACGATGCTCCTCCCTCAAGAAAGAGATATGTTCTGTTGCCTATTCTTTGCTCGACTCCCCCCGACAGGTGAAATCCAGTAAAATTTCCCGTGTCATCACCAAGAGATACGTCGTTCAGTGCTAATTCGTATGTGACTCTTGCTAAGCCATAGCCGAGATTGAGATACAGAGTCGACCTATCGGTCGCACGTGTTCCCACAATTCCATAGCCATGAAAAACGACTTCACTGCTTGTTCCACTACACGTTTGTTCTATACATACTTTTTCACTTGTGGTATCGCCATAGATACTGACTCCTAATCCAATGAAGACAGGTAAACCATCGACTCTATATGTGCCTCTTGCTTGCCCGCCAAACGTGAAGCCTCTCGAATCATCATCATCTTCAACACTATAGTTCGTGAAGCCTAAGGCGACCCTTGCTTGAGTCTCCCAGTCAGCATGGGCAGTGCCAGTGTCAGTGCCAGCCATGGTGGCCAGCACGATTCCCATGATCATAAATCTCTTCATTGCAAGGTTCACTCCCGTTCTATTGCAACATCCTTAAAAGACTTGAGTCAAGAAAAATTTCGGGTAGGATTGAGTGCAGTTCCCTCAATGTTAGCGGATGGTATGAAGACGTGAATATCGTTTCGGCTCTTATTGTCTATATCGTGATATGGTGGATGGTTTTTTTCATGCTGTTGCCTTGGGGGAATGCGCCATCATCCCGTCCGATGCTTGGGCATGACCAGGGGGCGCCAGCCAATCCGCGTGTCGGGAAGAAGGCTCTTGTGACGACACTTGTCTCGTCATTCTTATGGGTGATTGTTTATTATATCATCACGCGAGACTTGATCTCTTTATCATGAGTTGGTATTGCGATGCGAGCAAGGGGCATCCGTGGCATGGGCCCTACCATGACCATGTCTATGGTTTTCCGGTGGAGGAGGATTCTGTTCTTTTTGAGCGTCTTGTGTTGGAGCTCAATCAGGCGGGTTTAAGTTGGTTGGTTGTGTTACGGAAGGAGGCGCATTTCCGTCAGGCTTTTTCGAACTTTGCCATTGAGGAGGTTGCGCGTTATGGCGTGGCGGACAAGGCGCGTTTGATGGCGGACAAGGGCATTATCCGCAATCGCCTCAAGATTGAGGCGGCGATTCATAATGCGGGTGTTATCGTATCGCTATCGACGCGTTATGGTTCGTTTAAGGGATGGTTGGATGCGCATCATCCCTGTTCCCTCTCGGCATGGGTTGTGTTATTTCGCAAGACGTTTCGTTTTATGGGGCGGGAGATTGTCAACGAGTTTTTGATGAGCACGGGGTATTTACCGGGGGCGCACAGGGAGGATTGTCCTGTCTATGAGCGCATTAAGGCGTTGCATCCGCCTTGGTGTTTGGTGAAGCCGTTGAAGGCGTGGGGGGTTTAGGTTTGTTGATGGCTGTTGGGCTATTGTGTGAGGCGGGAGGGCGTTCTCTATGCGTTTAAGTAGGTATTTTGTGCCGACATTGCGTGATGTTCCTCAGCAGGCGGTTGTGGCGTCTCACCGCTTGATGTTGCGTGCGGGTCTTATTCGTCAAGAGAGTGCGGGTATTTATGCGTGGCTTCCTTTGGGGTTTCGTGCGTTGAGGAAGATAGAGGACATTATTTGTGCCGAGCAAGAGAGGATAGGGTATGTGCGTATGTTGATGCCGACGGTGCAAGCGGCGGATGTGTGGCGCGAGTCTGGTCGTTATGAGGGTTATGGTCCTGAGATGTTGCGTTTTCAGGACAGGCATGGGCGTGATTTTCTCTATGGTCCTACGAACGAGGAGGAGATAACCGCTCTTGTGCGTCACTATGTGAAGACGGGGAAGTCTCTTCCTTTATGTTTGTATCATGTGCAGTGGAAGTTTCGTGACGAGGCGCGTCCGCGCTTTGGTGTTATGCGTGGTCGTGAGTTTTTGATGAAGGATGCCTATTCCTTTGCGCGTGATGAGGCGCAAGCCCATAGGCTGTATGAGGATGTTTTTCGCTGTTATATGCGAACATTTCATCGTCTTGGCGTGCGTGCGGTGGCGGTGCGTGCGCCGACGGGTGTTATTGGCGGTGACATGAGTCATGAGTTTCACATTTTAGCGGAGACGGGGGAGGGTGTTATTTATTATGACAAGGCGTATGATGACGAGGATGTGTCGTCTTTATCGGCTGAGTCTGTGGCGCGTTTGCGTCATCTCTATGCGGCGGAGGAAGCCTTACATGAGGAGTCGTCATGTCCTGTGCCGTTGGAGGATGTGCGTTGTATGCGTGGCATTGAGGTTGGGCATATTTTCTTTTTTGGCACAAAATATAGCCATGCCATGGGGTTGTGTTTGCGCGATGGCGAGGAGTCTTTTTATCCGCAAATGGGTTCTTATGGGATAGGCGTTTCGCGCTTGGTGGCGGCGGTTATTGAGGCGCACCATGACGACAAGGGGATTATCTGGCCGTGCGCTGTTGCGCCTTTTCATGTGGGGTTATTGAATATGCGTGTGGGCGATTCTGTGAGTGAGGCGCTCTGTGAGCGTGTCTATGCTCAGTTAGGGGCGCGTCATGTGGATGTTCTTTATGATGACAGGGATAGGCGTTCGGGGGTGAAGTTTCATGACATGGAGTTGATGGGCATGCCGTGGCAGATTATTGTGGGGAAGTTAGCGGGAGAGGGTCGTGTGGAGTTAAAGAACAGGCGTGATGGTTTGGTGCTGGCGTGTGATGTCGAGGAGGCTTGTGGGCGCGTGGTGTCGATGATGGAGGATGTGGTGTCGTTATGATATTTTTTTCCAAATGTGAGCGGATGTTATCATGGCGCTATATTCGTTCTAGGAAGAGCGAGGGTTTTCTCTCTGTCATCGTTTTATTTGCTTTGATGGGCATTATGTTGGGTGTTGGCACATTGATTGTCGTTATGGCGGTGATGAATGGTTTTCGTAGCGAGCTCATGGGCAAGATTTTAGGGATGAGCGGTCATATTTCGGTGCATAAGGCGCAAGGGGCGTTAGAGGATTATGACATT
This sequence comes from Alphaproteobacteria bacterium GM7ARS4, assembly GCA_014332745.1. Classification (NCBI taxonomy): domain Bacteria; kingdom Pseudomonadati; phylum Pseudomonadota; class Alphaproteobacteria; species Alphaproteobacteria bacterium GM7ARS4. Next base: position 359,216 of record JACONL010000001.1, read on the forward strand.
TTGCGTGGGGCGTTAGAGCAATTGCCGTATGTGGAGCATGTTGTTCCTGTGATTGATGGTCAGGTGATTGTTTCGTCTGGCGCTTCGAATCGTGGCGCGGTCGTGCGTGGCATGCGTTTGAGCGACTTACTTTCGCAGAAGACATTTTCGAACAACATTGTGGCGGGTTCTTTGGATAATTTCATAGAAGGGCGTCATATCATTATGGGTGAGCGTCTTGCCCATGCGTTAGGCGTTTCCTATGGCGATGATGTGACGTTAATTTCGCCTGATGTCACGGCGACATTATTTGGCGGTGTTCCTCGTTCGCAGCGTTTCACGGTGGCGGCGTTATTTTCTGTGGGGATGTATCAATATGACAGCGGTTTTGTTTTTTTATCCTTGACGACGGCGCAATCATTTTTGCAATGGGGGAATCGGGTAGGCGTTTTAGAGCTGACGATAGAGGATCCTGTGCGTATCGAGCCGACATTATCGGCTCTTGAGCCTGTTGCCAGAGAACAGCGTTTGCACTATAGCGATTGGCGCATGCGCAATCGTGAGTTTTTCAATGCGTTGAAGGTTGAGCGTAACGTGATGTTTCTTATTTTGACGCTGATTATTTTGGTGGCGGTTTTTAATATCATTTCGGGTCTTATTTTATTGGTGAAGGATAAGGAGGCGGACATTGCTGTTTTGCGTGGCATGGGGGCGACAAAGGGGATGTTGATGCGTGTGTTTTTTTTGAGTGGGTCTATCATAGGGCTGATAGGGACGTTATTGGGGGGTGTTTTGGGTGTATTATTCGTGGAGAATATCAAGGCGATACAGGGTTTCATCGAGAATCTGTTGAATGTAGAGTTATTTTCGGAGGAGATTTACTTTTTATCCAGCGTGCCGGCGGAGATAGAATGGTTTGAGGTTGTGTTAGTGGTGTCTATGAGTCTTTTCTTTTCGTTTGTGGCGACATTATATCCGGCGTGGCGTGCGGCGCGTATTGATCCTGTGGAGGTATTGTGTTATGGTTGAGGGTGAGGATGACATTAATATGCACGGGGGGGATATGCGCGAGGGGGATATGCGCGAGGGGACATTCACAGGGGGCGAGACGATTCTTGCGTTAGACAAGGTGAGTCATTGGTTTGTGCAGGGTGGTCATCGCATTGACATTTTGCGGCGTGTTGATTTTTCGTTGCGATGTGGCGAGAAGGTGGCGATCATGGGTCGTTCTGGTGCGGGGAAGTCGACTCTTTTGCACATTGCCAGTTTATTGGAGCGTCCCTGTGGCGGTGATGTCATTATCGAGGGTCGTTCGGTGTCGTCATTAGGTGACAAGGCGCGTTCGTTATTGCGTTTGAGGAGTTTAGGTTTTGTCTATCAATATCATCATTTGTTGGGTGATTTTTCGGCTTTAGAGAACATCATGCTTGCCTGTATGATAGGGGGTATGGGTCGTGGCAAGGCGTTGCGTAAGGCGCATGGTTTATTGCGTCAATTGGGTTTATCGGCGCGTTGTCACCATCGTCCGGGTCAGTTATCGGGTGGTGAGCAGCAGCGCATTGCGCTAGCCCGTGCGGTTGCCAATGGTCCGTCCATTGTTCTTGCGGATGAACCCACGGGCAATCTTGACAGGGCGAATGGTCTTGCTGTTTTAGAGATGCTCATGGCGCTGGCGACGCGTTACGAGACGGCTCTTGTCATTGCCACCCATGACATGCGCATTGCGCAATCTTTAGACAAAGTCTTTGTCCTTGAGGAAGGCGCGCTCATCCCGCAAACGTAAAGAGAGAGTGCCACAAGATGTTGACAAAGTCCCTGACAAAAGCACATGTGGATGCTGTCAAGGCGCAAGGGAGCGATGCCATTGGCATGTTTATCGAATCACAGGATGACGATAGGAAGACGCTTTTTATTCTTGAGAATTTAGGACGTCTTCCTAAGCCCTTTGATGGTCGTTGGGTTTTTCACTTATTGAAGAGTGATAACAAAAACATACGTCTCCATGCCGTGAAGACGTTGGGTAAAAGTGGGAACGTATCAGGGATTGAGGCATTATGGCATGTTGCACAACATGACGAATCGACGGACGTCAGGCGAGAGGCTGTGTCCTCTCTTGGCAGATTGAGGAGCATACGCGCTATTGATGCCTTGGCGGCCATGGTATCGGATGTTGACCCGAAGGTTGTGAGTCAAGCGATAAGAGGATTATTGGTGTTTAAGGGCGATAGGCGTGTGGATAGCCTGTTGACGTCTTTACGTGACCATGAGAACGAGACGATACAAGACATCATCAAAAGAGCGTATGCGCCGTCGCAAAGCGCTTCTCACGACAGAGGACGACAGCGTCATGCGCATTCCCATACATATTTGCGGAATGTCGTGGTTTTGGGGGATGTGCGTTCCGTGTTAGAGCATATCGAGGATGAAAGTTTTCATCTCACATTTACCTCGCCTCCTTACTACAATGCCCGCGACTACGCCCTCTATGCCAGTTACAAGGCATATCTCTCTTTTTTGCGGGATGTGTTTCGTGCGACCTATGATAAGACGAAGGAGGGGCGTTTTTTGATTGTGAATACCTCACCTGTCATTGTGCCGCGGGTGAGTCGCCAGCATGCGTCTAAGCGCTATCCCATTCCCTTCGATGTCCATGCGATTCTTGTTGGCATGGGGTGGGAATTTATCGATGACATTATATGGGTCAAGCCCGAGGCGAGTGTCAAGAATCGCAATGCGGGTTTTTTACAGCACAGGAAGCCTTTGGCGTATAAGCCAAATCCGAGGACGGAATATGTCATGGTGTATCGTAAGCGCACCGACAAATTGATTGATTGGAATATCAAACAATATGGCCGTGAGGTGATTCAGGCGAGCAAGGTGCGTGATGGCTACGAGACGTCGAACCTGTGGCAGATAGACCCCACCTATGACAAGGTACATTCCGCTGTCTTTCCTGTAGCGCTCTGTGAGCGGGTGATTCGTTACTATTCTTTCGCGGGTGATTTAGTGTTTGACCCTTTTGGTGGGAGCGGGACATTTGGCAGGGCAGCGCAAGCCTTAGGCAGATATTTTTTCTTGACGGAGAAAGATGGGCGTTATTTTGACTATATGAAATCGTCTATGGCAAAGGATGAACAGACGTTTTTTGCACAAGGCAAAACGCGATTTTGTGATATGGCGCAATTCAAGAAGCTTGTGCCATGACGCTAGAAGACCATGTCGTGAGGAACATCATCAGGCGTCTCCTTCATGGTGAAGATTATCGTGTCGAGATTGTAACATTGATAGACGCCCAATTCCTTCAATGCGCCGTGGCCTTCTTCAAGAAAGTCGTGGACGCCAAGCTTTCCCATAAGGGGATAGACATCGATTGGTATAAGGCGACGATGTTAGGGGAGTCTGTATCGTCTAATGACATCGCCATTCATGCGGGACTGAACAAAAAGACGATAACGAACATGTATAGATCAGCGACGCGTGACATTGTTATCGATGCGTCTCAGCAGCATTATGAACAGATCCGCGCCGTCATCAACGAGTTAGCAACCATCGAGGATATTAATCTTTCTTTGCACATTCGTTTTGACAAGGTGAGCGTTGAACTTGACGTGAATGAAAGTCTCATTGTTATCAACAGCCTTGCTGTCAAGCGCGCCGCCATTCGAGGTGGCTTATGGAGCACTGCTGGCAAGCAAGTCGAGGGGCCGCTGATGGTTGCCCTCTGTCGGTTATTTCATGTCTCAGCATGTCATTACGAGATGAAACCGCCGCTAAAGAAATTCGCTCGAGGCAAGGTGAACAGAGAGGTTGATTTTTTCTTGAAGACAACCCATCCTCACCCTAAGGACTATCGGTGTGAAGTGAAACTGATGGGCAAGGGCAACCCTGAGAGTGCCGACTCCATCTTTGCGAGGAGCAGTCATGTCTTTGTGGCAGACACGCTCTCTTTACAAAACAAGCAACAATTGGATGATGCCTCTGTGCAGTGGGTGGCGTTGGGCGACCCTCATGGCTACAGGAAATTCGGGGACGTATTGTCAGCATTGCATATCCCTTTTACAGCGCCTGATAGAGGGCGCATTGATGGCATGCTCGATGACATCATATATACGATCGAGACGTCCCCCGATGACTCTTGACGTTATTACCCATAGGGATGATATAGTACGCGCTGAGCGCACTGAGTGCTATGACGACCATGCCTGTTGATGAAGATGACGTTGCCCAGCCATACAGAGAGAGAAGGGGGAGAGAAAGAAAGAGAGCCTTTGCGCGAGCGCTTCAGGGCGATCCTTGACACATTGTCCCGCCATTATAATGATGGCCATGCCTATCCGTGGGTTGTTGCTTACTCAGGTGGGAAAGATTCGACATTGTTGCTTCACCTTGTGTGGGAGATGGTGCTAGGCTTAGCGCCAGACAAAAGAAAGCGGAGCATTTACATCGTCAGCAACGATACGCTTGTTGAGTCGCCCCCTGTCATAGAGCATCTCCATGCGAGCCTTGCGGTGATTAAGAAGGGAGCAGAGCAACATGGTTTGCCGATGCATATCAAGGTGACAGAGCCAGATATCGACCAAACATTTTGGGTGAATGTCATAGGGCGTGGCTATATTCCTCCTACGCGTAATTTTCGCTGGTGCACCGACCGCATGAAGATACGCCCGACAACGCGTCTTTTGAAAAAATTGACCACCAGACACCAGCATAGCGTTCTACTCATAGGCACGCGCCGCCATGAGTCACAGAATCGCGCCCGTAACATGGAGCGGCGCGGCGTGCGCGCCGACATGACGAACGAGCATGATAATGTCGAGGGATGTTTTGTCTTTGCGCCCCTTGCCGACTTAAGCGATGACGATGTATGGACGATATTGATGCAACGCCCGCCCCCTTGGGGAGGGAGTCACCGCCCATTGATAACCCTCTATCGCAATGCTAAAGGCGGCGATTGTCCCCTTGTGCTCAGTGAGGACGATGCGCCGTCCTGTGGCACGACATCGCCCCGTTTTGGCTGTTGGACATGCACCGTTGTGCAGAAAGATAGGAGCTTGCTTGGGTTCATCGAGTCCAGCGCTGAAGACGAGGACAAGCTAGAGGCGATGGCCGATTTTCGCGATTGGCTCATAAAGCTGCGCGAGGACGACAACAATCGCTCACCGATGAGGAGGAACGGCGAGACAAAGTTTCGCGCCGATGGCCGCCATGTGCGCGGTCCTTTCACCATCAAGGTGCGCCAACGTATTCTTGCGCGCCTTGAACAATTAGAGCGTGACCTTGGTGAACAATTCATGCACCCCATAGAAAAGGACATGATACAGGACATCTGGCGTGACGATAGGGCGCTGGAGACCATGCGCACGAGCCTCTCCCAACGTCATCGATAATGCCCCATCAAACGCATATAAAAGCGGAGACGCTCATTTTCTCTGAATTGTTTGAAAAAGGGAGATTCACAATCCCTTGGCATCAACGCCGCTATGACTGGTCAGAGGACGATGTCACAGCCCTTTTGGAAGACATAGAAGAGGCGGTATCGAGTAAAAAGGCACACTACTTCCTTGGTACAATCATGCTGTTGGGTAAAAGGGATGATACGTTTTGGGACGTTAATGACGGACAACAGCGCATGACAACATTTTCTCTGTTGTGTTCGTGCCTCTCTCGCCGATTTCTTGAGTCAGAACACACGGACACGCTGTCAGAGTATATGGCATCGCGTATCGTCTTTGATATTGGGTGTCGTTCCGACTACGACCCTCAAAATATACCCAAGCTGCCGCCTCGATTGACACCCCCCGCCCACGATAAGAGAGTCTACCATGCCATCATATGCCATAGGGACATTGGGAAGAATGGAAAAATGAAGCGTGCATGGGAAGTCATTAATGATTTCATTAATAGGCTGGACATGGAGCAAGCAAAAGAGTTTCTTGATTTCCTTGTAGGCAAAGTTGAGGTTGCCGTTTTGTATGTTCCAGACTCTATGGACGCCAGTGCCGTGTTCGAGACGATTAATTGTCGAGGTAAGGTATTAGGTGACTTCGATTTAATACGAAATTTTTTCTATGCGCATTTGAACGAGGATACAGAGACTCGACGTCAACGTATCCATGACGCTCTTGAGAATATGTATGTAACGTTGGGGGTAAAAATCACGGACTATGCCAAGTGTTTTTTTCGGTGCAAATATGGCTTCTTGCCAGATAAACGTTTTTATAGAGCATTTCGTAGGGCAGTTGATGATGAGGGCAAGAAGCAAGACTCTCGTCCCTTCAGAGAGTATGTCGTTCACTTGGCAGAAGAGACGACATCTCCGCACCATATAAGGCTCTTTCACGCAATATCGAAACCGAAGGAAAACGACAAAGACGTAGAGGATTTTCTAGCAGATAGCAAGGCAAAGAATGCGGAACGGAATGTTTTTGTGTTCCTAAAAGAATGTGAGAACTATACGATTGTTCGTCCTCTCTTATTCGCCTTGATGAGTCATTATTACATCAGGAACATGGATGGCAACAAGGCACAACCTCAGAAAACCGCAAAGTGTGTTCATGAGCATATCAAAAAACTCAATGCCTTCGTCATGCGGACGGCCTTTGTCAGCAATAAATTCGAACCGTCCATATTCGAAAAGGCATTCTTTAGAACAGCACGGGATGTTATGGCTCTAGAATCAATAGAGTCATACGATATGATGGATTTCTTAAGAGCATGCGATAGATATGACATCATTGATGACTCGACATTTGTTGAGAAACTCGGGCATAAGGAATCATCATTTTCGGGTACTAAGGCAAGGGCTTTTCTCTACGCTGTTAATGCCAATATCCAAAACGATTGGTCGGTCATAGACAGGGATAAATGCACCTTAGAGCATATCCTTCCCCAGTCCCCAGCGTATTGGGAGGGATGGCAATTTGACAATCCACGTGCATGGTATAACAGGTTAGGCAACTTCACATTGTTAGGCGATAAAGACAATAGTCCAAAGAAAAAGGACAATGAGAACTTTGACGTTAAGAAAGAGATTTATAAGGATAGCGCTTTGAAATTGTCTCGTAATTTATGTTCTTATAAGGAATGGACAGAAGAGAACGTCGAAAAACGACAGAGAGATATGGCGAAAAAAGCGTCTAGGATTTGGGCTTTTTGAGTGATGCCTCAACATAGGTTACAGACATGGGGGTGTATTGAAAGGGAAGAAATGCCTGAGTCGGTTGTTGGTCTCTATGCCTTTTGGTATCGCCCAACTGGACGCTGTATTTATATCGGTAAGGCAAAGGATCAACCCATAAAAAAACGCCTCTATAATCATTGGCGTGGTGTCTCGAGCAATGACACATTGCAATTATGGCTCAAAGCCTTTGCGTCCCATATGGATTTTTGTTATATCTCTGTGAAGCAAGATTATATTGACCGCTGGGAGCGTCGCCTTATCCGTCGCTGGCATCCAGAGGCAAACAAGCAATTTAAGGAGTATTAACGATGGCACAATCAGTCGCTGCGGTGAAGGCGCAGCTTGGTAGCACAGAGTATTGGATTGTCTCCATGAAGGCGGGGGAGCTTATCAAGCTCGTACAGATTCCGAAGGAGATGGAAGGGTGGGACGACATGTCTATTGATGAGCGCTACCAACGTGATATTAAATATAGCAGGGTGCGTAGCCAGATAGCGCCCTATCTCGCTATGGATGACGACCGTTTTTTTGGGGCGATAATTGTCACCGTGATGAATCACAAAGGTATGAACTTCGAACCTCTAGATGAGCTGGCAAAAAAATTACCTGCTTTATATGCAACGGTTGCCGAAAATATGGGGGTGCTGACATTTTCAGGGGGTGAGATTTTTGTTCCCCTCGACGGCCAACATCGTATCAAGGCCATAGAATTCGCCATCACGGGCAGGGACGAAAAAAGCGAAGCCATTGATGGCATAACGCCATGCAGTGCATTGGCGAATGAGGACGTCACAGTCATTTTGACGGAGTATGACCCTGATAAAGCGCGTAAGATATTCACAAAAGTCAACCGCTATGCCCGCCCCACGACAGCGGGACAGAATATCATCACCGACGATGACGACATTATCGCAGTCCTTGCGCGCATGGTGACGAATGACAAAATAAATGCACGCCTTGTGAATTATGAGACCAACACAATATCAAAAAAAACGGATGGACGTTTTACAACCCTGTCCACTATTTACAACTGCAATGCGAGAATTCTAGAGGTCTTCTTTGGTGAAAAGGTGGATAAAGCGAAATTGCCAAGTAAGGAAAAACAGAGACTCTACCAAGACAAAGTTTTTGAGGTGTGGGACAAAATCCTCACAGGGATTGACCTCATAAGGGAGGCGGTGGAAGACCCAAGCCAAGAGGGTGATGACAGACGTAGAGAGATACGGAAAGGTTATTTATTGGGACGCCCTGTCGCCCAAGAATGTCTTGTGTCTGCTTTTATGATGATGACGAAAAGGAATGAAGCCCTGTATGATGATACGTGCGAAAAACTCAATGCCATCCCTTGGGCGATGACAGAGGACAATGTGCAAAACATATGGCAACGCGTTTTGTGGATTGGGAGTGCCGAGGATGGCAAAATGGTTACGAAGAATAGGGATATTGCCACAAGACTCATCGTCTATATGGCGGGAGGCGCGGTAGATGAACAGAAGCTCTTTGCTGACTATGTGAAGCTCTTTACTGAGAGTGAACGCAAAGACAAAAAATTGCCCCCGAAAGTCGTCTAAAGTCTAGCGGTAGTGAAGGGACTGGCGCTGGCGGGTGTCGTTGTTCCTTAGCGTGAATAATACTCAACAACGAGGGCGGGTTCCATATCCACGGGGTAGGGTGTCTCTGCTAATGTCGGGACTCTGAGGAATGTGCCTTTAAGGCGGTTAAAGTCCACAATAATATAGTCTGGAATGACGTGGTCTCTTCCCACACAATCCATGATCATAGGAATTTGTCGTGACTCTGTCTTGATAGAGACGACATCCGCTTCTTTCAGGCGATAGGACGGAATGGTGACGCGGCGTTCATTGACGAGGACATGGCCATGGCTTATCAGTTGGCGCGCCGCATAAGGTGACGGCACGAATTGCATGCGAAGCAAGGCGGCGTCTAATCGGCTTTCTAGCAAGCCAATAAAATTCTCACCTGTATCACCTTTTTTCCGCGCGGCCTCTTCATAGATATTGCGAAATTGATGTTCGGTGATATTGGCGTAAAATCCCTTGAGTCTCTGTTTCGCCAGGAGTTGATTGCCATAATCCGATGGATTGCGCCTTGTACGGCTTTGTCCATGCTGTCCGGGGCCATACTCTCTTTTCAGGACGGGGCTTTTGGCATGTCCCCACAGATGGGCGCGTAGTTTGCGCTCGATTTTATGCTTTGCCTTGACGCGTTTTGTCATGTGTCGTGCTGTGTCTCACGTTGCTGATGTCTGTGTGTGCTGTTGCCTGTGTTCTGGTGTCTATGTGCGGTTGTCTTTTGTGCGATGGTGTCCTCTTTGGGCTGTTTATAAGGGGGTTATCCTGTTTATGTCAAAGGGAAAATCCTTGTTGTTGTGTGTTGGGGGTGATGTGAGGCATGTCACCAGAGCATGCAGGAGGTCTATATCCTCATGGGTGGGTTGGAGGCGTGCGAGCATATTGCGTAGGCGTATGGTGGTTTTTTTGCTGTCATAGCGCTGATGGTGGAAAAATTGCTTTTCCGTGAGCATCGTTTCAAGGCGTTCTAGGAAAAAGAGGCGATGGCGATGGGAGGCTGTGGCGTGTGTTGCTTGTTGTGTCTGGGTGCTGTGGCGTGACGTGTTCGAGGCGAGGCGATACCAGTGATAACAGACGAGCAAAACCGCTTGGGCGATATTGAGGGATGGGCATAAGGGATGGGTATGGATATGGAGGATGCCGTGGCATTGGCTCACCTCTTCATTGGTGAGTCCGCTTCGTTCGCACCCAAAGAGGACTCCCCATAGGCCGTGGCCGTGGCGTTGTTGTTTATGGAGGGTTGTGATAGCACTATCGAGGTCGAGAACGGGAATATGTTGTGTGCGCGGGCGCGCTGTTGTGGCGAGAACATAGTGGAGGTCGCTGAGGGCATCTTGGGTTGTGGGGAAAATCTGTGCCTTATGGATAAGGGATGCGCTATGGCATGCCATGGCGATGGCGTCTTTCTTGGACCATGTGGGGCGTGGCGACACAAGGCGTAGCCTGGTGACGCCGCAATTGCCCATAGCGCGCGCCACAGCGCCGATATTCACACCCAATTGCGGGCGCGCCAAGATGACAACGCCTGTCGGCGCATGGCTGTTGTCGCTGTGCCTCGAGTCTTTTGTCTGCCTATGCTCTTCCATATGGCTAAGATGCGCTGATGGCGTGGGCGTTATTCTGTTCTGCCTCGTCATACATGAGCGCCCAATAGAAGGCGTCAAGGAGTGCTTCCCATGAGGCGTGGATGATATTGGCGGACACACCGATGGTAGAGCATTCGGGGGCGTCGTGGTATGTGAAGGTGATCATGACGCGGGTTGTGGCGGCGGTATTTTCTCCTTGAGGCAGGATAAGCACTTTATAATCGCTGAGGGTGAGGCGGGACAGGGAGGGAAAGAGGGGTTGGAGGACGCACCGCAAGGCGCTATCGAGGGCGTGAAAAGGGCCTTCCTCTGTTATTTTTTCGCATGAATAGGTTTTTTCATCTGGCGTTTGGATGGTGACGTTGGCTGTGGAGGAGTCTTGGCATGTGGTGACGTGATAATCTTTCACGGCGAAGGGGCGTGGGTGGTTTGGGTGGATAATGGAACGGGCGAGGAGAATGCAGCTGGCGTCAGCTTTATCGTAGCTATAGCCTTGAAATTCTTTTTGTTTGATGAGGCTGGCGATGTTATCCAGTTGGGCGTCATTGGCGTGTAGTGGCGGGGTGTGTGTTTCGAGGAGGGAGCGTATGCCTGTTTTTCCCGCCTGATTCGAGACGATGAGTTGGCGTTGATTGCCGACTCGTGCGGGGTCAATATGTTCGTAGCTGAGGGGATTTTTCATAACAGCAGCGCTATGGAGTCCGCCTTTATGGGCGAAGGCGCGTGTTCCTACGTAGGGGGCGCTGGGCGAGGGCAGGCGATTGATGACATGGTCGATGGCGTGCGCGTAAAAGGTCAGCTCTCTCAGGCGTTCTTGAGAGATGTTTGTTTGATAGCCCATTTTATAGACGAGGGTTGGGATGATGGAGACGAGGTCGGCATTGCCACAGCGTTCCCCTAAGCCATTGAACGTGCCTTGGACGTGGCGTGCGCCTGCTTCCACCGCGGCGAGGGAATTGGCGGTCGCAAGCCCCATATCGTTATGGCAGTGGATTCCTATGGGGATATTGCCTTGTTGGCGCACGACATCATTGGTGACATGGGCGATATGGTCGGGCATGCTTCCACCGTTGGTATCACAGAGGACGAGACAATGGGCGTCATGGTGCGCCGCTGCTTGGAGGCATTCCATAGCATATGTGCGGTTCTGTTTATAGCCGTCAAAGAAATGTTCGCCATCGAAGATAACGCGTTTTCCCGTTGTTCTAAGGAACGCCACAGAGTCGGCGATCATGCGAAGATTATCCTCTAACCCGACATGGAGCGTATGCTCTACGTGAAAATCCCAGCATTTCCCGACGATACAGAAGCCATCGGCATCACTTTGGACGAGGGCTTGTAATTGGGGGTCATCTTGGGCGGTGCGTCCTTTTTTGTGTGTCATGCCAAAGGCCATAACGTGGGCATGGCGTCGTTGGGGAATATCGGCAAAGAAGGCATCATCGGTGGGGTTGGCGCTAGGCCACCCGCCTTCGATAAAGTCGATACCGAATTCATCCAGCAGAGTCGTGATACGTCTCTTATCGTCGGTGCGAAAATAGACACCGAGCGTTTGTGCGCCATCTCGAAGGGTGCTGTCATAGAGGTGAATGAAGCGCGACGATGTCATCTCAGCGCGAACCATTATTTATGGGTGTGGACGGCATGGGTATGGACGGCAGGGCATGCGTCATGAGGGTTTTATTGTATGCTGTAGCCCTCATGCTTTTTTTTGTATCCTTCTTTTCCATTGCACCGAGCCATCGGCTTTATCTTCTATGGCGATACCCATACCATGCAATTGGGTGCGTATGGCATCAGCTTGGTCATAGTTTCGCTGTGTTTTTGCTTCAACCCGTTGCTTGATAAGGCTCTCTATCATATCGACGGTGGTTTGGTCGTTGTCGTGCATGGTTTGGAACCATTCTTTAGGCGAGCGTGTAATAATGGCGAGGATGTCTCTTGCGACTGAGAAGGCGCGTAAGGCTTCTGTTCTCTTTGTGCCTGTGACATCTTTACGAAGATTTTTCCCGTGTTTATGGAGATGGGCGAAGGCGAGGGGCGTATTCATGTCATCCAGCAAGGCCTCTGTGACGTCGCATGGGACGAGTGTCTTTTTCTCTTGGCTGTCGTCTCTATCGTCATGGCATGTCTCGATGGCGTGATAGAGCGTATCGAGGGCAGAGCGTGCTTGTGCCAAGGCGTCTTTATGCCATTGGATGGGTTGTCGGTAATGGGTTTGCAGGAGGAAATAGCGCAAGGCCTCTGTTGGGTGTTCTTGGAGCAAGGCGCCTAGGCGTATATCATTGCCGAGGGACTTTGACATTTTTGCGTCTCCTATTTCTATGCTTCCATTATGGAGCCAGAATTGCGCCATAACGTCTGTATGGTAGCCACAGCAGCTCTGTGCTTGTTCATTTTCGTGATGGGGGAACAGCAAATCGATACCGCCGCCATGGATATCGAAGGGTGTTTTGAGGCATGCGTGGCTCATGGCGGAGCATTCGATATGCCATCCTGGTCGTCCGTCTCCCCATGGGCTTGTCCATGCGGGTTCGCCTTTTTTCGAGGGTTTCCACAGGACGAAATCGAGGGGCGAGCGTTTATAGTCTGACACGTCGACACGTTCGCCGGCGCGCATATGCTCTGTGGTGCGTCCGCTGAGTGCGCCATAATCGGGCAGAGACGGCACATGGAAGAGGACATGGCCGCATGCTTCATAGGCGTGTCCGCTTTTGAGGAGTGCGCCTATGAGGTGATGGATGGCGTCCATATGGTCGGTGGCGCGCGGTTCAAGGTCTGGCGGCGCGACGTGCAGGGCTTCCATGCGTTGATGGAAGAGGTCTGTCATCTGTTGGGCGAGGGCATGGGGTGTTTGTTGGGTTTGTTGTGCTCTCTGGATGATTTTATCATCCACATCGGTGATATTGCGCGCGTAAGTGACACGAGGAAACAGGCGACGCAAGAGGCGCACCAAGACATCAAACACAACCATAGGGCGCGCATTGCCGATATGAATATCGTCATAGACGGTGGGGCCACAGACATAGAGGCGCACGTGGGAGGGCTCTATGGGGTGAAAGGGTTTCTTTTTCTTTGTAGCGTGATGGTAGAGGGTCAGGGTCATTGTCGCAAGCGTCTTGATGTTTCGTCTTTACCGATGAAGGGGAGAAGGGCGTCTATTTCTGGTCCTGTCTTTTGTCCTGTGAGGGCAAGGCGAAGGGGGAGGAACAGCTGTTTTCCCTTGCGTCCCGTTTTTTCTGCCACCATCTTACACCATTGTTGCCATTGATGTTTGTTCCATGTTGCTTTGTCCCAGGGCGTCTCAGGGAGGAGGGAGGCGATTTGCTGGAGGGCGTTTCTATCATCGGTGGTGAGGATGTCCGATGGGGCGAGAGGTTTGAAACATATATCTGCCCAAAGCCTGAGGTCGTTGAGGGTTGTGACATTGGCGCGTACGACATGCCAGAAATCCTCTGCCATCTTCGTAGGGATAGGCAATGTTGCCATATGGTCTTTGACGTTGGTAAAGGGCGTGGTGCGCATAAGGCGGCGATTCATGTCATAGAACAGGGACGAGTCGAGGCGAGGGCTGTTTTGCGAAAATGACGTTATGTCCATCTTGTGCGCCAGTGTCGTCATGTCGTGATAGGGGGTGAGGTCTTTGCGACTTCCCAGATGGGCTAACACGCTTCTTATGCTTGATGGGTCGAGTCCTTGCTCTTTCAGGGCGCGGAGAGACATATCCGTTGCATCCCTTTTCGAGAAGGCTTTTCCCTGTCCATTGACGAGTAACGGCACATGGCCAAACGAGGGTGGCGTTTTCCCTAATGCCTTAAAGAGTGCTATTTGTGCTGCCGTATTCGTCATATGGTCTTCTCCCCGTAAGATATGGGTGATTCCCAAGGCGCTATCATCGATAACGGAGGTCAGGGTGAAGAGGGGGCGTTTGTCAGCGCGCACGACAACGGGGTCTGATAGGTTATCGATGGGATGTCTATGAGCGCCAAAGACCATATCATGCCATTGGATACTCTGTTCTTGGAGCAAGAATCGATAGTAGGGCTGTCTTCCTTCTTGTTCATAGCGTTGTTTTTGCTGTTGTGTGAGGGAGAGGGCTGTTCTATCGTAGCGTGGCGGGCGTCCTTGTTTGAGGGCAATAGAGCGTTTGCGCGCCAGTTCCTCTTGGGTTTCATAGCATGGGTAGAGGCGTCCCTGTTGGGTGAGCTGTTGGAGCGCGCTTTGATAGAGGTCAAGGCGTTGGGATTGGTGGATGATATGATGCCATTGGATACCGAGCCATTGGAGGTCTTCCATGAGCGCATCGGTATAGCGCTGTTGGCTACGTGTTTCATCGGTGTCATCGATACGCAAGCTCAGCGTCCCGCTGTGTTTTATGGCGTAGCATGCGTTGAGGAGGGCGATACGGGCGTTGCCAATATGGAGGAATCCCGTAGGGCTTGGGGCAAAGCGCACATGAGGCCGATGGGGGGAGGGGGGTGTCATCAGGTCGGTTGGTGGGGCATGGGGTGTTTTGTTGGCGGGTCAGCCAGTTCTTGGGAGAGCATAGGATAGCGTCTATCGCGGCCAAACATGCTGGAGGTAAGGCGAAGACCGGGGGGTGCTTGTTTGCGTTTATACTCTTGGGCGAGGAGTTTTTTATAGAGGGTCTGGGGCGTGTGGGGCTGAGGGAGGGGGGCGAGCCTTTGCGTGTCGAGGGTCTGGGGGGTGCGTCTTTCATCGATGAATTGACGCAAGAGCGGGTCAAGGAGGGCATAGGCGGGCAGGTCATCTTCATCTTTTTGCTGGGGTGCGAGTTCTGCCGTTGGCGGGCGGGTCAGGATGGTTGGCGGGAAGGGGGACATAACGCCATGACGATGGGTTTGAGGGTGATTCTTTTGTCGCCAATGGGCGAGAGCATAGACATGGGTTTTATAGACATCTTTGAGGGGGGCGAGGCTTCCGCACATATCACCATAGAGGGTGGCATAGCCCATGGCCAATTCGGACTTATTTCCTGTGGCGAGGAGGAGGCGGTTTTCCATATTGGCGCGGGTCATAAGGAGCGTGCCACGGATACGCGCTTGGAGATTCTGTGTTGCTGTGGAGGAGGCATGGGTCGTGGAGGGACGCCCATGGAGACGCCCATGGAGACGCCCATGCGTCAAGGCTTGTTGGTAGCTGTCCATTAAGGGGGCGATGGGGATGACATCATAATGGATGGCGAGATGTCGCGCCATGGCGATGGCGTCTGTGAGGGTCTCTTGAGACGTATGGTGCGACGGCATGATGAGGACATGGACGTTGTCAGCGCCGAGACTATCCACGGCAAGGATGGCGACAAGGGCTGAGTCGATACCGCCAGACAAGCCTAAGAGGCATTGTGTGAAGCCACTCTTGGCAAAATAGGCGCGTATGCCACAGAGGAGTCCGTGATAGTCGCATGCTTCTGCGCTGTTATCGCCATGAGGGGATGTCGCTGTTTGCGGGAAAGGCGTTGAGGGGACGAGGCTTTTTGCGCTGTTGCCATGCGCCCCGCGCATACCCCCGTGTACCCACGTATTGGTGAGACGCGCCTCTTCCCATGCGTGTGCCATGACATAGCGTGTCGTGGCGTCCATCATAAAAGATGCCCCATCGAACAGGATTTCATCTTGTCCTCCCACCATATTGACATAGAGGAGGGGGCATGCAGTTTTTTGGACGATAGAGCGCGCCCGTGCGATACGTTTTTGGCTTTTATGTTGTTCATAGGGTGAGGCATTGAGGACGATGAGCATGCTTGTGTTGTTGAGGGTTCGTTGATGGAGGGTGTCGTCATGCCAGAAATCTTCACAGATGAGGACGTGGAGGCGGTATGTCGTCTTGTCCTTTGTGAAGAGCATGGGCGTATGGCGGGGTGCTGCCTCACAAAAGATACGTTTTTCGTCAAAGATTCCGTGATTGGGGAGATGGCGTTTATAGATGACATCCTGAATTTTTCCCTCAGAGAGCATGAGGGCGGCGTTATGGCGTTGCTGTGTCTGTGGGTCGTGCCATGGACATCCGACGAGGATGGCGGGTCCTGTGCGTGTGGCGCGGGCGATGTTGTTGATGGCGGCATGGGCGGCGTCCATGCAATGGGGATGGAGGATAAGGTCTTCAGGCGGATAGCCACAGAGGAAGAGCTCACTGACAACGAGCATATCAATATCCTCTGATGCTTGTTGGTGCATGGCGAGGAGCGTATCCCGATTGCCGTCAATATCACCTAAGCGCGGTGAGGATTGACAGAGGGCGATGGTGAGGCTGACATCGAGAGTCATAGAGTGTGTGCGCGCTGTCTTATGACGTGTGTGTTGTATGGATGCCTTGATGTTGTTCTTTGATTTCATCCGCCAAGAGGAAGGCCAATTCCAGTGATTGATGGGCGTTGAGTCGTGGGTCGCAATGGGTATGATAGCGGTCTTTGAGATTTTCTTCGGTGATGGCTTGCGCACCGCCCAGACATTCCGTCACATCCTGTCCTGTCATTTCCACATGGATACCGCCAATATGGAGCTGTTCTTGTCTGAGGGCGTGGCAGAAATGGCGCACTTCGGCAAGGATATGGTCGAAAGGTCGTGTCTTATACCCGGTTTTACTTTTGATGACATTGCCATGCATGGGGTCGCATGTCCATATGACGTGGCGTTTTTCCCGTGTGATGGCTTTGAGGAGGGGTGGCAGATGTTTTTGGACGTTATCATGGCCCATACGGACGATGAACGTGAGGCGTCCGGGGTCATTGTCGGGGTTGAGAATATCGGCAAGGCGTAGCAGGTCATCGGCGTGTGCCGATGGTCCTACTTTCACGCCGATAGGGTTATCGATGCCTTTCATAAATTGGACGTGGGCCTGTTGCGGGTTGCGTGTTCGTTCGCCTATCCAGAGCATATGGGCGCTGACGTCATACCATTTCCCGTTGGTGCTATCGATACGTGTGAGGGCTTCTTCATAAGGGAGGAGGAGCGCTTCGTGTGATGTATAGAAATCTATTTCACGCAATTGGCGCACCGTGCTTGGCGTGATGTCGAAGGCTGCCATGAAAGAGAGGGCTTCGCTGATACGGTTGGCGATGGTATGGTAGCGGTGTCCTTGCGGGCTTTTCTCGACAAAGCTGAGCATCCAGCCATGGACTTTTTGAATATCGGCATACCCGCCTTGGGCGAAGGCGCGTAGCAGGTTGAGCGTTGCGGCGGCTTGATGGTATCCCCTGATCATGCGGTCGGGGTCAGCTATGCGCGCCGCCTCATCGAACTGAATATCATTCACCATGTCGCCTAGGTAGCTTGGGAGCGTCTTGCCGTTTTGCGACTCTGTGGGCTGTGAGCGTGGCTTGACGAATTGTCCCGCTGTGCGTCCCACTTTGATGATAGGCATACCCGCCCCAAAGGTGAGGACAACGGCCATTTGGAGCATGACGCGAAACGTATCGCGTATGGTGTCAGCGCTGAATTCTTTGAAACTCTCGGCGCAGTCGCCTCCTTGTAACAGGAAGCCTCTTCCTTGTGCCACATCCGCCAATTGTCTCTTGAGGGCGCGGGCTTCGCCCGCAAAGACGAGGGGGGGGAGCGCATGGAGTCGCTTCAGCGTCTTCTCTAACGCATGCTTATCGTCATAGACTGGCTGATGCAGGGCTTCATAATGTTGCCAAAGAGCAGGATGCCATGGAGAGTCAGACATAACGGAGGCAGGGAGAAGACGATAGATGGCGTGCAGGGACATTCCCAAAGGGACGTTCCCAAGGGTACATTCCCAAGGGTACATTCCCAAGGGTACATTCTATGCCACAATAAATCCTTGACATGCCCTTGTAAAGACCTATATCCTCGAGGGTGTGCAGGGGATACGCGCCTCACACGAACCAAAGATAATCATTGATAAGGAGACAAGAATGAAAACATTACGTATGGCTACAGGATTTGTCGTGGCTGTTTGCTTTGCCTATGGTTCTACCCCTGCGGTGGCAGGAGACATGGAAGACCATGGCATGATGCATATGATGGATAAGGGTGGTTCTATGGCGCCTATGGTGGAGCTTCCCTCTGATATGTCGAAGAGTGATGTGCCGAGTGACATGATCATGATGATGGACACGCCAGATGGTGAAAAGGCTTTCATCCCTTGGTATCTCACAAAATCCTATCGCGAGATGTCTAGGAGCATGGAAAAATCTGGCATGCCAGATGGCACCATGATGCAGATGGAGGATGGCTCTTTTGCGTTTGTCCCTTGGTATCTCACGCCACAGCATTCTGATATGCTTATGCATGATGATAAGATGGGGCGTGGCATGAAGAAGATGTCGTCAGGGGATATGCGCTACGTTTTTGTCCCTTGGTATAAGCGTTAAGGCGGGGCGTTTGTTGGGGGGTAGGGTGTGAGGCATGCAAAGGCGCATGCGCGCTGGGGGGCGCTGGGCTTTGACATGACCTACCCTGCGCAAGAAATGCATGCAAAGGCGCATGCGCGCTGGGGGGCGCGGGGGGTGTTTTTTCTCTTTTGACGGGGTTATAGGGTGCGGAGGCGCTGTCCTTGCGCGTCATTCATTGTCCCGTCTTGTTTCCCGTCTCATGTCTTATGGTTTGTCGAGGGTCACCCATTCTTCGGCAGATGTGGGGTGAATGCCGATGGTGCGGTGTAGGTCGTTGAGGGTCATGCCCATACGAAAGGCGACGGCGAATCCTTGCATGATTTCTGGTGCGTCTAATCCTATCATATGGAGTCCGATGATATTATGGTCGTCGCTGTTGATGATGGCTTTGATAAGTGACGTGTGGACATCGGATTTTGCGGTGAGGCTATATTTGAGGGGCGTATAGCGTTGGGTGCAAGTACGGATGGGCTTTTGACGGGCGTGGGCTTGTTGTTCGCTGAGTCCGATGGTGGCGATGGGTGGTGTGCTGAAAACAGCCGTGGGGATGGCGTCATAGTCGATGGCGTTGCTCTGTTGTGCGCTTTGCGTGAAGTGTGAGACGAGCCTTTCGGCTTGGGCGATAGCCACGGGCGTCAGGTTCATATGGTCGATACAATCGCCTATGGCATAGATGGACGGCACAGCGCTTTGATACATGTCATTGACGAGGATAGCGCCTTTGTCATTGGTGCGGACTCCTACGTCCTCGAGGCCAAGGTCTTGAGTCAGAGGGAGGCGTCCTGTGGCGCACAGGACGGCGTCTACGTGGGTATCGGGCGCATGGATGCGCTTTAGTTGGTATCCTTTCCCTTGTTTTTTTATCTGTGTGACGGATGACGAACATAAGACATCAATGGACTTTAGCCTCATGGCATGGCTGAGCGCTGTTCCCAATGCTTCGTCAAAGGCAGAGAGTATACGTGGTCCCCGATGGATAAGGACGACATCGACACCCAAGCCACAGAGGATACAGGCGAATTCTACGGCAATATATCCCCCCCCGATGATGGCGATACGTTGTGGCAAGGTTGGCAGGGTGAACATATCATCGGATGTATAGGCATGGTCTATGCCATCGATAGGCGGTTTATAGGGGAAAGAGCCTGTAGCGATGACGATATGCTTGCTTGTGTATGTTGTCTGTTGTTGTTCCTGTTGCTGGGTGATGCGCACATGGTGAGGGCTTGTGAGGTGTGCGTGTCCTTGATGAATATCCACGCTATGGGTGATAAGGAGCTGTCGGTATAGGCCATTGAGGCGTTGGACTTCTTTGTTCACGGCGTCTCTGAGGGTCTCCCATGCGACACGGGGCGACTCGCTACACACGCCGTATGATTGGGCGACGATGTGGCGACTGGCTTCGATGGAGGCGTAAGAGAGAAGTTTTTTTGGCACACATCCCTTATTGACACATGTGCCACCAAAGGCGTCTTGTTCGGCAATGGCGACACGCATGCCTTTATGCGCCATTTTGCGCGCGAGGCGCACGCCACCAGAGCCAGCGCCGATAACATAGAGGTCATAGTCATACGTCATACGCCTTATCCCATCTTGTGCCGTGTATTGTTCTCACGATTGTTAGGGGACATGATTATTCGACGGTGACAGCTTTAGCGAGGTTGCGTGGTTGGTCCACATCTGTTCCCAGCATGGATGCTGTGTGATAGGCAAGGAGTTGGACGGGGAGGGCGTAGAGCAAGGGATTTGTGAATGCATGGGCGTCTGGCATAGCGAAACAAGAGTGCGGGGGGAGGCCACTGGTGTCTATGGTCTTTTTTGTCGCAAAGAGGATGATATTGCCTCCTCTCGAGACGATTTCAGCGACATTGGAGAGGGTTTTTCTGAGGACGGCAGAGTCGGGAGCGAGCACGATAACGGGCATATTTTCATCGATAAGGGCAATAGGGCCGTGTTTCATTTCGCCAGCAGCATAGGCTTGGGTGTGAATATAGGCGATTTCCTTCAATTTCAAAGCGCCTTCTAGGGCAATGGGATATGTATCATCCCGCCCCAGATACATGACAGACGATGCTTTTGTGATATGATGTTGTGTGATGATGGCGCGTATCTGTCTCTCATGGGCAAGGACATCGGACATGAGGGTGGGGATTTCTATCAAGGCGCGGGCGAGCTGTTGTTCTTCTTGCGTGGTGATATGGCGACGTTGTTTTGCCAAGCCTATGGTCCAGCATGCGAGCAAGGCAAGCTGTGTCGTAAAGGCTTTGGTAGATGCCACGCCAATCTCAGGGCCTGCATGAGTCAGGAGGACATGGTCTGCCATGCGTGCGATGGAGCTTTCTTCCACATTGACGAGGGCAATGCGTGGGATGGACGGATGGTGTGCCTTCACCAATTTCATGGCTTCGAGGGTATCGGCGGTCTCTCCCGATTGTGAGATAAAGACGCACGCATCGCCTTCGCAGAGGACTGGCGAGCGATAGCGAAATTCCGATGCCACGTCGCATTGCGTCATGATATGTCCTGTTCTTTCCAGCATGTAGCGTGCCACCAATCCCGCATAGTAGGATGTTCCACATGCGATGATATGCATGCGTTGGATATGGCTGAGGTCGCCTGTTTTAGCGGGCATGGCGATGGTGCGTGTCAGAGGATTGATAAAACTTTCCAGCGTTTCCCCGACAACGGCAGGCTGTTCGTAGATTTCCTTGAGCATAAAGTGCGGGAAGTCGCCTTTACCGATGGTGGCGCCTGAGGTTGCCGTTTGTTTTATGGGGCGTTGTTGTTTTTTATTGTGATGGTCGTAGATATGCCATGTATCTGGCGTGATGGTGACGTGGTCGCCTTCTTCGAGGTAGCAGAGGCGTTGTGTGAAGGGGGCGAGGGCGATGGCATCGGAGCTCAGATACATTTCGCCGTCGCCAAAGCCGATGGCGAGGGGCGAGCCAAGTCTTGCGCCTATGAGCAGATTATCGAATTGACGAAAAATGATGACGATAGCGAAAGCGCCTTCCAATTGTGTGAGGGTTTTGCGTGTGGCATCGAGGGGCGAGAGATTCTGTTGCAGGTGATGGTCTATGATATGGGCGATGACTTCCGAGTCGGTCTCTGTTTGGAAGTGTGAGCCGTTATGGGTCATGTGTTCTTTCAGTTCGAGGAAATTCTCGATAATGCCATTATGGACGACAGCGACATTGTCGGTGCTATGGGGATGGGCATTCGTTGTCGTAGGTCGCCCGTGGGTTGCCCAGCGTGTATGCCCTATGCCACAATGGCTATGGTGTGGCATGGGTTCTTTTTTCAGCAACGCTTCCAGTTGTTTCAGTTTGCCTTCTTTTCGCCGTAGATGGATGACATGGTCGCAGACGGTGGCGATACCAGCGGAGTCATAGCCTCGATACTCTAATCGATGTAATGTTTCGAGGATGAGAGGCGTTACATTCCTTGTTCCTGTGATACCGATAATGCCACACATGTGCGTTATTCCAATGAGAGAGGGGTCTATCGTTATGTTTTTGCGAGCCGTCGCTGAGACCAGTGTGGGATTTCTCTGTGTGGTGGGCGTGAGATGGCGAGGGCTTGTGCTGAGACATTGCGTGTGATGGTGCTGCCAGCGGCGATGGTTGCTTTTTCGCCGATGGTGAGGGGGGCGACGAGGGCGCAATTGCTTCCAACAAACGCATGGTCGTTGATGGTCGTATGATGTTTCTTTGTGCCGTCATAGTTGCATGTGATGACGCCTGCGCCGATATTGACGTTGCGGCCGATGGTGGCATCACCGATATAGCTGAGGTGATTGATACGGGTTTTATGTCCTATGGTGGCGTTTTTAATCTCGACAAAATTGCCGATACGGCTTTCATCGCCTATGGAAGAGTGCGGTCTGATACGGGCGTAAGGTCCTATGGTGGTTCTTTGTCCGATATGAGCGCCTTCTATGTGGCTATGGGCGCGTATGTGGCTATGGGCGCGAATGGTGACGTTGGGGGCAAAAAAGACGAATGGTTCGACGCGGACATTTTCTGCCAATTGCGTATCGTAGCTGAAATAGAGGGAGTGAGGCATCAGGAGGGATGCTTTCGCTTTGATGGCGCGTTCACGGAGGCGTTGTTGCATGATGTCTTCGGCTTTTTGGCGCGCTTCTGGCGTATTGACGCCGAGTACGTGGGTATGGGGCATCAGCACATCGTCTAGGGGCATCTCTTGGTCTGCCATGAGGCGTATGATATGGGTGAGGTCATATTCTCCGCTCACAGGATTTTTCGGTATCTTCTGTAAGAGAGGGCGTAGCAGTTTTGTCTGTATGGCGAGCATGCCGACGTAACAGCGTGTTTGCGCATAATGTTCTTTTGAGGCATTTTTTGCCTCGATGATGGCGATGATACGCCCTTTCTTATCACGGATAATACGCCCATAGTCGCATGGAGGCACGACGTCCACGGCGGCGATGGTCGCCGTGAGATTTTTTTGACGGCGTGTCGTGATAAGGTCGTCAAGGATCTCTGTCGTGAGGAGGGGCGTATCCCCACAGAGGATGAGGGTATCAGAGCGTTCCTCTCTTATGGCGTTGGCGGCACAAAGGGTGGCGTTTCCTGTGCCTTGGGGCGTCTTTTGGATGATTTTTGTCATCGAAGGCACGTCTTCATGGATGATGCTTCCCATAGGTTCAGGCGGGACGACACAGAGACGTTGTGTGCATGGAATATGTTTGGTCGCATGCGCCACATGTTTGAGCATGGAGGCACCAGCGATGGTATGGAGCATTTTTGGTGTGTCGCTGTTCATGCGCTTTCCTTGTCCAGCGGCAAGGATAATAATGGCATCGAGTGTCTCAGTGACGTGTGGCATGGATCTTACGGCGGGGGTTTTATGGCGGGGGTCGACAGGGAGGCGTTTTGGGCGTTGAAATGATGTCTTTTGTCACGTATACAAGAGGTATGGTGGGCATAGCATAGAGTATTATCGAGGGAGTCGCATGCTGTTATTTCTAGCGGGTGGTTTAGCGTTTCTTGTCTGTGTCTTGGCATGCCTGCGCGCCTACGCCCTCTATTGGGGGCGTGCGTCATCTAAGGAAGACGAGTCCTCTGTGGGTAGGCAGACGACACGGGCGATGGCCACGCCTATGGTGAAGACTTTGGCGATTGTGGCTGTTGTAGGCGTTGCGGTCTTGTTCCTATGGCGAGGGCAATTGATGGCCGCCTTGTCGTCTTTGCCAGCTCTTCTTCCTTTTTTCGTGAATTGGATGCCTATGTGGCGTAACGTTCATCGTGCGTGGCGTTTCTATGGCACGTCCTCTGGCGGTGCGCATGGCCCGCATGGCCATGACAGGGGACAGAACAGGGCGTCCTCTTATGGTAGCGGGGCGATGACGAGGCAGGAGGCTCTGGAGATATTGGGGTTGCAGGAAACCCATCCCCTCAATGAAGAGGTCGTCAACAAAGCCTATAAGGATTTGATGAGGCGGGTTCATCCCGACCAAGGTGGGTCGAAAGGCTTGGCGGTGACATTGAATCAGGCGCGGGACACTTTGTTAGGATGTTAACATCGGCGTCATGTCTTCTTCCGCCCCTTCTTTAAAGACAGCGCTTTTCCCCATTGCGGGGTTAGGGAGTAGACTCATGCCATTGACGAAAGGCGTCAATAAGGCGTTGCTTCCCGTCTATGACCGTTGCCTCTTGCAGGCTGTCCTTGACGAGGCGGTGAGCGTTGGTGTCGAGCGTTTTATCTTCATCGTCACGAAGGGGGATAGGAGTATTGCCGACTATCTACGTCCCCATAAGGCACTGGATGCTTTTGTTGCAAAAAAAAAGGCGCAAGGACACAAGGAGGGTGAGACCATAGGCGCTTTTCTCGACAGATTATCGTTTATCTCGAAGGGCAGTATCATTGTTGAGCAAGACTCTCCTCGGGGGCTAGGGGATGCGATTTTCTGTGCGGCGTCCCATGTGGCCGATGATGACTATTACGCTGTGTTGCTTGCCGATGATTTTATCGACACAGAGGGTAAGACATGCCTCCAACAGATGTGTGATGGCTGGCATAGGCGAGGGCAACAGGGGGCGTGGGTTGCCTTAGAACAGGTTGCCTATGAGGATGTCTCTCGCTATGGCGTCATACGTCCCGTCTGTGGCGAGGTGGACATGATGGATGGCGTCACCTCTGGCATCGAGGCGTCAGAGATTGTGGAGAAGCCTATGCGAGAGCATGCGCCAAGCAATTGGGCGGTTGTGGGGCGTTATATTCTTCCCCGTGACGTGATGGAGCGCCTCGCCCATATTGATGTTGGGGCTGGCGGGGAACATCAATTGACAGATGGTTTAGCAGCCTACATGGCGTCTCGAGGGGCGCTCTATGGCATGCCTTTTCAGGGGTGGCGTTTCGATTGTGGCTCGAAGGATGGTTTGTTGGCGGCTGCATGCCATAGGCAGAAACATATAGGGTGTGGACAGCACAAGACATGACGATGGCAACGTCTCCTTCTCATGTGCTTCACCCTAGCCTTGTGCGCGCCTATGACATACGTGGGATTGTTGGTGAGACTCTCCATGCCAAAGATGCTTATGCCATTGGCATGGGCTTTGGGAGTCTTCTGGCACAGCGGGCAGAAGGGAGGACAGGGGACAATAGGGCGGTGTGTGTTGGTTATGACGGGCGTTTATCGTCTGTGGCGCTTAAAACAGCCTTATGTGAGGGGCTGAAGGCGTCTGGGGTTCTTGTCTGGGATATTGGGTTGGTGCCGACGCCTATGCTTTATTTCAGCGTGTATCACCTCAAGGCGAGCGGTGGTCTTATGGTCACGGGCTCTCATAATCCCCCTGACCATAATGGCTTTAAGTGCATGCTTGGCACATCGAGTTTTTATGGGGACGACCTCAAGGCGTTAGCGCGGCGCATTGCGCAAGGTGACGTTGTGTATGGTTGTGGTAAGATAGAAAAGAGGGATGTGTTAGAGGCGTATGTTGCCCGTCTTCGTTTGGCGCTAGAGGGGACGCGTCTTGGTGTTATGTCTGTTGTGTGGGACCCTGGTAGTGGCGCGGCGGGTGTCGTGCTTCCTTCTCTCCTTGATGGCTTAGCTGGTCGACATCATATCATCTGTGGCGAGGTGGATGGGCGTTTCCCGCACCATCACCCTGACCCGTCTGTGGAGGACAATCTGACTCATGTGAAACAAGCCATCTGTGAGGGTGGCTATGATATTGGGTTTGCCTTCGATGGTGATGGCGACCGTTTGGGTGTTGTGGATAATGAAGGGCAGACTCTTCATATGGATATGCTTCTTGCGTGTTTAGTGCGGGATGTGTTGGCGTCCCATAAGGGGGGTGTCATTGTCAGTGATGTCAAGGCGGGATATTGCCTGAGACAGGATGTCGAGGCGTGTGGTGGCACGCTCCGTCTGATTCCCACGGGGCATTCCATCATCAAGGCGGCGATGGCGCGCATGAACGCCCCTTTTGGTGGTGAGATGAGCGGGCATATCTTTTTCAAAGACTGCCATGAAGGCTATGATGACGGCCTTTATGCTTCTTTGCGTTTCTTGTCATGGCTCACACGACAGGATAAGACATTGCATGCGTTGCGTAACAGCTTTCCCAAGAGTTATCATTCGGGTGAGATGCGTTTGGCATGTCAGGAGGGCGTGCAATTTTCTCTTCTCGAGCGTATAAAGAAACATCTGGAGGAGGATGGGGTTGCCTATGGCGCTGTGGATGGCGTCCGTGTGGATGACGAGGATGGGTGGTGGCTTGTACGTGCGTCCAATACGCAAGCGGTCGTTGTTGCTGTCTGTGAGGCTCTCACGGAGGACGCCTTTGCAGAAAAAGTCTCTATGCTCTCACACTATCTGTCTCCCCATGGCATTGAGATGGGTGAGGTGACGCCTCGAAAGTGAGCGCTATTGTGGCGCAAGGGACAACAAAAGGGAGTGATAAGGTCATGAAGAGATATGGGATGGCATGTTGTTGGGTCGTGCTGGGGTGTATGGTGAGTGCGCATAACGTTCTTGGGAAGGAGGAGACTCGAACGGCGCAGACGGCTCAGTCGATGGGAGAGGAGATGGGCATGGTCAATGGGGACAGGCCTGTCACGGCAGCGCCTTCCGCTGATGCGATCATCGAGGCATGTGCGCGCACGACTGAAGCGTTACGTCATTCAGAGAACACGGAGCTGATGGTGATGGGGGAACGGCGGCGGCTTGCATGTTTAGAGAAAGAACTTTTGCGCCATGCGCCCCTGATCATTGATGACGCCTATCTTTCCCGCAGTCGCCTCGAAGCCTTGTTGCGTTCCATGAAGAAGGTGCATGAGACTTTCTATGAAGGGCTCTATACCCATGCGGCGGCGTGTGATTATTCTTGTGGCAGTCGCTATGTCGCTTTTGTGCCAAGGGCGATGGCGCGCCTTTATGAACGCATGGTGCGCGATGTCCTCGATAACAGACGTCGCCATAATTGGTAGGCATGCCCGCCAGAGGATTGGTGTGGGGATTGGTGTGGGGATTGGTGTGGGGATTGGTGTGGGGATTGGTGTGGGAGGGATGTTGGAGGACGTGTGCTGGGGGAGCTGGATTCGAACCAGCATTGACGGAGTCAGAGTCCGCTGTCCTACCGTTAGACGATCCCCCAACGCTACAACGCCACGTTCATCCCGCAGAACGCCTCTATGCTAACGTAACGGGTGCTTTTTCACAATGAAAAAAAAGATGACGCAAAGGGGGGTGAGGAAACGGAGCATATCATCGAGGCGCTGGCTTCAGCGCCATCATCGGGACATCTATGTCTTGAAGGCACAGCGCGACGCCATGCCATCTCGGGCAGCCTATAAATTAGAGGACATCCACATGCGTCATCGTCTTTTTACGAAGGGATGTGTCATCCTTGACCTTGGAGCAGTGCCGGGCGGTTGGAGCGTCGTTGCCCTCAAGCATGGGGCGTCCCATGTCATGGCGGTGGATACGCGTCCCATGGCGCCTCCCATGGCGTCTATAGATGGCGTTATGACGATGGTATTGGATATTCGGGAGCGACAGAGCATGCATGCCATCCGCCATCGTGTCTCAACATGGGA
Source organism: Alphaproteobacteria bacterium GM7ARS4 (assembly GCA_014332745.1). NCBI lineage: Bacteria > Pseudomonadati > Pseudomonadota > Alphaproteobacteria > Alphaproteobacteria bacterium GM7ARS4. The sequence continues at coordinate 386,990 of JACONL010000001.1, forward strand.
CGTGAAAGAGGGACGCCATCCCTTCGATGGTGTGATGGCAGACCTTGCGCCCCACGCCACGGGCCATAAGGCGACAGACCATATGCGTCAGATTCTGTTAGCGCGTCATGCGTTGCGTTTAGCGCTCTTTCTTGTCCGTGAGGGTGGCTTTTTCCTATGCAAGCTCTATCAAGGCGTGGATGAAGGTGTCTTTTTCACCCGTCTCAATCGCCATTTCCATGCTATCAAGAGACTCAAGCCAAAGGCGAGCAGGTCGGACTCCCTTGAATTTTATGTGTTGGCGTACAAGAAGGCGAGGAGGCAGGCGAGGTGAAAGAGCGACGTTATAGAGATTTTGGCGTTCCTCATATCGTTGATGGTATCCCTTATTTTGTCGGTGAATTTTGGACGTCGCGCCAACGTCAGGCACATCCTATTCACGACGTCAGCTACAGAGCCTGTTTCAAGCCTCAACTTCCAGCCTTTTTTATCCAGCGCCTCACAGCCCCCAGTGATATTGTCTATGACCCCTTTATGGGGAGGGGGACAACGCCAGTCGAAACAATGCTCAACAATCGTATTCCCTTTGGCAATGATGTTAATCCACTGAGTCGAACACTCACTGAGCCACGTATCAACGCTCCCGCCCTTTGCGAGGTTAAGGCGCGTCTTACAGCCATTCCGTGGAACGATTTTATAGATTTTAGGCATGAAGAGCTCCTTGTCTTCTATCATCCAAAGACGTTGGCAGGATTAGAGGGATTGAGACATTGGTTGTGGGTGCGTAAAAAACAAGGCATTTTTGATAAGGTTGACGGTTGGATAGAGATGGTTGCCGTCAATCGTTTGACGGGACATTCCCCCGGCTTTTTTTCTGTTTATACGCTTCCCCCAAATCAAGCCATGTCCGTTGAAGGGCAAAGGAAAATCAATGAACAACGGCGACAAAGGCCGCCATTAAGAGATATTCCCGCGCTCATTTTAAAAAAATCCATCAGGCTGTTGTCTCACCCCACGCCCCCTACGTCCCACTATCAATTTTTTACGTCAGAATCCCATAAAACACATAAGATTCCCGATAGGTCTGTTGCTCTTGTTGTAACGTCGCCTCCTTTCTTGGATGTCGTCAATTACGGCCATGACAATTGGTTGCGCTGTTGGTTTCTTGGCATTGACCCTTTGAGCGTGAAGATTTCCCATCACCGCAAGATTGAAGAGTGGCGTTTCTTTATGAAGAGGACGCTGACGGAGCTGGCGAGAATGACAAAGTCGGGCGGGCATATCGCCTTCGAGGTGGGGGAAGTGCGTAAAGGAACGGTACGGCTAGATGACCATGTTATCAGTGCCAGTGTTGGTTTACCTTTTGACATGATTGGCGTTATGGTTAACAAACAGACGTTTACAAAGACATCACATTGTTGGGGTATACGTAACAACGAGGAAGGAACAAACACAAATCGTATTGTCATATTGAGGAAAAAGCATGACAACTGAGAGAGAAAGGAAACGAGAAAAAAATCTTGATAAGGAGGCAAGGTGAAAGAGCGACTGATGACGGAAAAAGCACGCTCAGCACAGGGCGGGCGAGCGACACGCGCTGTCCATAGCGGGCAATTGCGTAGTGGTTTTATGGAGACGAGCGAAGCGCTCTATATGACATCTGGGTATGTCTATAAGAATGCGCAAGAAGCAGAAGCAGCCTTCAAGGACGAAAAAGAGCGTTATATTTACTCACGCTATAGCAATCCCACCGTCACCATGTTCGAGCAAAAGATGGTGGCGTATCATCAAGGCGCAGCACAAGGGGGGCATCATGTCCCTGAGGGATGTTGGGCGACGGCCAGTGGCATGGCGGCTGTGTTTGCGGCGCTCATGTGTCAGCTACGGGAAGGCAGTCGGGTTGTGGCATCCCGCGCCCTGTTTGGTTCTTGTCTCTACATTATCACCGATATTCTTCCGCGTTTTGGTGTCGAGATCGCGCTGGTGGATGGGCGTGATAAAAAGGCATGGGAACGCGCCTTAGGCAAAAAGACGGATGTCGTCTTTATCGAGACGCCGTCCAATCCCACCTTAGAGATTATCGATATGGCGTGGCTCTGTGCCTGTGCCCATAGGTGTGGGGCGAACGTTATCGTGGATAATGTGTTTGCGACGGCATGTTTGCAGAATCCGTTTCTCTTTGGTGTTGATATTGTTGTCTATTCGGCAACGAAGCATATTGATGGGCATGGGCGCTGTATGGGGGGCGCGATTTTAGGGAGCAAGGATTTTTGCAACAAGATGGTGAAGCCCTTCATACGCAATACGGGACCCTCCATGAGCCCTTTCAGCGCATGGGTGATGGTGAAGGGGTTAGAGACTCTTGATATGCGTGTGCGTCACCAGAGTGCTAGCGCCCTCACCATTGCCCGTTTTTTAGAGGATGCGCCCCAGACGGAGCGTGTGTTTTATCCTTATTTAGAAAGCCATCCCGACCATGCTTTGGCCAAGACGCAGATGGAGGCTGGTGGCACGATGATTTCTTTCACCTTGCGTCATGGTGGCAGGAGACATGCCTTTGCCTTCCTTGATGCTCTTCGTCTCTTTCTTATTTCCAACAATCTTGGCGACACACGGAGTCTTGCTGTCCACCCGTCCACAACGACCCACCACCGCTTGACAGAGGAAGAACGTTCGCAGGTAGGAATAACCGACAATCTCGTGCGTCTTTCTATAGGGCTAGAAGAGACAGACGACCTTATGCAAGATATTGCACAAGCATGGGAAAAAGCTGTATAAGGGTGAGGCGAAGAGGACGTATGAATGGAAAAAGAAGAATGTCTATGCATTATATGAAAGAGACGCAGATGATGCGTGTCACCGTTCAGCCCGTCTATTTAGAGGAGCAATCGGACCCAGACAAGAGCTACTATGTATGGGCGTACCATATCCGCATAGAGAATAACCGAGAGGACACGGTGACCCTTGTGGGACGTCATTGGAGCATCACCGATGCTAACGGTGTCGTGCAGGAGATGAAGGGGAAAGGTGTTGTCGGTGAGCAACCCGTCCTTGTGCCGGGTGCCGCTTTCGAATATGTGAGCGGGACGCCTCTTCACACCTGTTCTGGCTTTATGCTAGGACGCTATAAAATGGTTAGCGAAGGCGGTGAGACATTCCATGTCGATATCCCTGGTTTTTCTCTGGATATTCCCCATCAACCTCGTTCCATCAACTGACACCCCGTCCTCCTGATAACCCCTCATAATAACCTCCGATATATGTGTTGAGCCGATGAAAGGAAACAATGATGTCATGAAAGAAAACAAAGATGTTTCGCGCCAAGAGGCTCTTGACGCTGTCAAGGTTCTCTTGCGCTGGATTGGTGAAGATGTGACAAGGGAGGGGTTGTTAGAGACTCCCCGCCGTTATATCGATGCCTTGAGCGAACATTGTGCGGGATTGAAACAGGACCCTTACGAGATTCTTGGCAAGACATTTCATGAGATTAATGGCTATGAAGATATGGTGCTTTTGCGTGATGTCGCTTTTGAGTCCCATTGTGAACATCACATTGCGCCTATCACAGGCCATGTCCATGTGGCCTATTTACCTTCGCAACGTGTTGTGGGCATCAGCAAGTTGGCGCGGGTTGTTGATGTCTTTGCGAAGAGGCTACAAGTCCAAGAACGTATGACGGCGCAGATCGCTGACGTCATCGACAAGGCGTTGAAACCAAGAGGTGTGGGCGTTGTCATTGAGGCAGTCCATCATTGTATGACGACACGTGGCGTTCATAAGAAGGGCGTTGCTATGGTGACGAGTCATGTGACGGGAGCATTTCGAGATGACCCCCGCACGCGCGCCGAGTTTCTCAATCTCATTGGGAGCAAGCTGTTGAGGTAAAACCAATGCTTGTCCATCAGGATGGTGGCAGGCGTCGGCGTCGTCAATTGATGTGGGATGTTGCGTGTTAGATTTCAGGCCTGTCCTTTACATTATTGGCATTCTCTTGTGTGTGTTGGCATGTTTTATGCTGTTGCCTCTCACTGTCGATATGGTGGCGGGGCATACGAATTGGCATAGTTTTGCCATTGCGGCGAGTATCACGTTCTTTTTTGGCGTGACTCTTGCGTCTACCTACTATATGGATGATTTTTCCCTCTCGGTGCGCGAAGGATTTCTCCTCACGACGAGCATGTGGCTCACGGCGTCTCTTTTTGGGGCTTTGCCTTTTCTTCTTGTGGCTGAGTCGTTATCTCTCACCGATGCTCTTTTCGAGTCTGTGTCTGGCGTCACGACGACGGGGTCGACGGTTGTGTCTGAGCTTGCTGAACGTTCCAAAGGATTTTTATTATGGCGCGCTTTGTTGCAGTGGCTTGGTGGCATAGGGTTTGTTGTGATGGCGGTTGCCATTCTTCCTGTTTTGAGGATAGGTGGCATGCAGCTCTTCCAGTTGGACTCTAGTACGGCGTCCCAAAAGGCCTTTCCACGGGTGGGACAAGTTGCTATGGCCATTGGGGCGATCTATTTCGCTCTGACGTTTCTTTGTGCCTTATGCCTCTATGGTTTTGGCATGACGGGCTTCGAGGCGGTAGCACACAGCATGACGACGGTCGCAACGGGAGGCTTTTCCACATCTGATGACTCCATTGGTGGCTTTGCGACACCCGCCATCGATGTGACGATAACGTTTTTTATGGTGCTGGGGTCTCTCCCCTTTGTGTTGTATTTGCGCGTCCACCATATGCGCGCGGGTTCTTTGTGGTTGGATAGTCAGGTGCGTGCTTTTTTGGCGACTCTCGTGTCATGTATCGCTGTCCTTGTGCTGTGGCGTTTATCGTATGATGACGGCACAGATTTGGTGACGTTGGTGCGTGAGGTTGCCTTTAACACGGTGTCTTTGATGACGGGGACGGGTTTTGTCACGTCTGATGCGACTTTGTGGGGCTCTTTTGCCGTCACATTGTTATTTTTCTTGATGTTAGCGGGTGGTTGTGCTGGCTCGACGACATGCGGTATCAAGATTTTTCGTTTTCAAATCGCCTATGCTGTTGCGGCGTGCCATATCAAGAGGATAGCCCATCCTCGAGGGGTCTTCGTTCCCTATTATCATGGCACGGCTGTTCCTCAAGACATTGCCGAGTCGGTGATGGGGTTCATTTTTTTATTCGCCTTTACGTTTCTTGTCTTGGCGTTATCGCTCACGTGGGTTGGTTTGGATTTTCAGACGAGCATGTCGGCAGCAGCCACCGCCATTGCCAATGTGGGTCCCGCCTTAGGGGGTGACCTTGGTCCCACTGATAGTTTTGCCTATCTTCCCGACCATGCCAAGTGGCTCTTGAGCGGGGGCATGCTCATTGGGCGTTTGGAGATTTATACGGCGCTGATAACGTTACTTCCTCGCTTTTGGCGTTGGTAATGACGTAGCGCCTTTTCCTATGGCGCTTATGGTAGGGCATCGAGACACCATGCGAGGATTGCGCGTTGGACATGGAGACGATTTTCCGCTTCCTTCCAGACGACAGAACGTTGGCTCTCGAAGACATGGTCGGTGACTTCTTCGCCTATGTGGGCTGGCAGGCAATGCATGAACAGGGCAGAGCGTGGCATATGGGAGACGAGGGCGTCATTGACTTGATAGGGGGCGAGGGCATCGATATGGGCTTGTGGCATGGAGACACCCATAGAGCGCCATGTATCTGTGACGACGGCATCCGCTGTGCGGACGGCATCTTGAGGATTGTCTATGATATGGATATGGGACGAAGGGAGGGGCGGTATCTTGCTCTGCAAGACGGGCGGGACGGAAAGATTGAGGCGAAATCCCCATGCTGTTGCCGCCTGAACCCATGAGCATGTGACATTGTTATAGTCGCCAAGCCATGCGATGGTGGCGTTGTCTATGACGCCACGTTCTTCTTCGAATGTCATAATGTCGGCAAGGATTTGACATGGATGGCTCTTGTCTGTCAAGCCGTTGATGACGGGGATGGTGACGTCATTCATCACCTCTTGTAATTCTTCCTCTGTGCCGCGGACAACGATGACATCGCTGTAGCATTGCAGGACTCGTGCGGTGTCTTTGAGTCGTTCGCCTCGTTGCATTTGGCTCTGTGATGCTCTTAGGTCGATGACATCGCCGCCTAAGCTCGTCATGGCGCGGTGGAAGGAGAGATGCGTGCGCGTTGAAGGACGTAGGAACAGCATAGAGAGGGTGAAGCCACGCAAGGCGGGAGGCAATGTTCTTGTCCTATGGTGCTTTTTCCATGTGCGCGCCACATCTAAAATATGGCGTAGGCTGTCGAGAGAGATGGCGGGCGAGTCGAGGTCTCGAAAATGGCGGAGCGCTGTTGACATGGATTCTGGCTTGGAGTCTGGCGTGAGGTCTGGACTGGCGGGGAGAGGACAATGAGACGTTCAGGGGCGGGACGAGGAAAGAGCCTCACAGCTGTTTTTGATGGCGCGCAGGGCTTCGTCAATATGCTGTTCATGAATGATAAGGGGCGGCAGGAGACGCAACACATTGTTGCTGGCGGGCACAGCGAGGAGAAGGGCCTGTCGAAAGGCATGGAGAACATCGGCCATAGGGACATGGCATACCAATCCCAACATTAATCCTTTTCCCCGCCATGCGGAGAAAATATGGGCATAGTCTTTGACGATGCTTGTCAAGCCATCTTGTAGGATATGGGCCATACGCATGACATGGTCTTGGAAGGTTTCTTCGGTGATGATTGTCAGTACTTTATGGGCAACGGCCATGGCGAGGGGATTTCCGCCAAAGGTTGAGCCATGGCACCCGCGTTCTAATCCTTGTGCCACATCATCGGAGCATAGGCATGCGCCTACTGGGAATCCGCCTCCTAATCCTTTTGCTGTGGCGAGGACGTGGGGTGTGGCGCTTGTCCATTGGTGGGCGAAGAGTTTTCCGCTCCGCATCATACCGCATTGCACTTCATCGAAGAACAAGAGACATCCATGCTCTCTGGCGAGGGTCGAGAGCGCTTCTAGATAGGCGTTGTCGGCTGTATAGATACCGCCTTCTCCTTGAATGGGCTCAACGAGGATGGCGGCTGTCTGGGGACTGAGACAGCGTGTCATGGCGTCTATATCACCAAAGGCCACATGGTCGAAGCCTGGTGGGAGAGGCGAAAAGCCGCGGGTGAGTTTTTCTTGTCCAGACGCGGCGATTCCACTGAGACTGCGCCCATGGAAGGCGCGTTGTGTGGCAATAATGCGATGGCGTTCGCCCTGTCCTTGTCTTTGAAAGAATCGGCGGCATAATTTGATTCCCGCCTCGATGGCTTCTGCGCCTGAATTACAGAAAAACACCTTGTCGGCAAACGAGTGCTGACAGAGAAGGGACGCCACCCGTTCCTGTCCGCCATCTGTGAACAGGTTCGAGAGATGCCATAATGTTGTGCTCTGTTGTGCCACCGTCTCAGCTAAGGCGGGATGACAATGTCCTAGACATGTGACACCGATACCACTGGTAAAATCTAGGTAACGTTGTCCCGTGTCATCGAAAAGATACGCCCCCTCGCCACGCACAAAGCGATGGGAGAATTGATAGGTCGGGAGAACATGGGAGGGGGGTGACATCATCCTTGTCATCATACGTTATATGTGTGTTACGGGGAGCACAAGCATACGCCATCATGCCTATTGTGTTAACCCCACCCCTTTTTTGATGAGAAGCCATGCCACCAGCAACAAGCCTATATTGATGAGGGTGATAGACAGAATGACGGCGAGAGAAAAAGGCATCCCATCGGCATGGCTGATAAAGCCATAGCGAAACCCATCGATGAGGTGAAAGCATGGGTTGTAAGACATCAATTGATGGATGGCGGGCGGAAATTGCTCTATGACGTAGAATGTCCCTGAGAGGAACGTCATGGGCGTGACGACAAAATTGGTGAGGGCGGCGAGATGGTCGAATTTATAAGCAAGGACACCACAGATGACGCCGATGGTCGCCAGCATGAAGGCAGCGGAGAGTCCATAAAACAGGATGTAGGCAGGCAAAGCAAAGGACACATGGGGGAAAAAAGGCATCATGCCAAGCAGGGTGACGCCGCCGACGGCAATACCGCGCGACACGCCACCAAGACTATAGCCTACCGCCAATTCGAAGGGCGTGAGGGGAGGCATAATGCTATCGACGATACTTCCTTGCACTTTGGCAATGACGAGCGAGAACGATGCATTGGCAAAGGCGTTTTGCATGATCGCCATCATAATGAGGCCGGGGATGAGGAAATCATTGAAATCCACATTGAGGATTGTTGTCCCTTCACGTTCGAGGGCGATATTGAAGACGTGATAAAAGAGCAAGGTAGAGGCGAGGGGCGCCAGCAGGGATTGGGCGGGAATGGTGAGGAAACGTCTCGTTTCTCTGACATAGAGATTCCACAAGCCACGCCAATTGACCTGTCCCATAAGAGTCGTGCCTTTTGCTGGCAAAGGGTTTAGGATAAGAGTCATCACGTTAACATATCAATGGGCGTATAAGGACGGCATGGGCACGATAGAGACCATAGAACATGCATTGCGTCTGGCATTTTCTCCACAGGAATTAGCAATTCGCGATGATTCAGCACACCACCGAGGACATCAGGCAATGGGCGGGCGGGTTGCTCGTGAAACACATATCCATATTCATATCGTCAGTGATGTCTTTATAGGGTTGACTCCTATCGCACGTCAACGTGCCGTCCATAAAGTGCTTGCCCCATGGATGACAAAGGCGGGTGGCCTTCATGCTGTCTCCCTAGACATCGCGCCACCTTCTCGTGATGTTACCCTTCCGTGACGTATGACTCCGTGTCTCTTGAGCAGGAGAGCGGGAGACGAGAATTGAACTCGCGACCCTCACGTTGGCAACGTGATGCTCTACCTCTGAGCTACTCCCGCACGTTCTGTGGCGTCATCATCATAATGGATACACAAGATTTTTACCACGTCTTTTGCTATGCCTGTGTGTCTGTTGTCATATGGAGAAATATCCCGATTGTGGGTGATGGAGGACAATGGCGGAGGTGGATTGTTCGGGGTCTAGTTGGTCGCCTTCACTGAGGTGGACATCGATACGTTGTCCGTCAAGGAGACGTAAGAGCATGCGTTGGTCAGCAAGATTGGGACATGCGGGATAGCCAAAGGAATAGCGTGTCCCTCGATACTGGTGTTGAAGGAGTTGTGGAATGCTCTCGGCATCCTCATGCCCATATCCCCACTCATGGCGTATGCGTTTATGGATATATTCGGCCATGCTCTCGGCAAGTTCGACGCCTAGCCCGTGGAGATAGAGATAATCTTGATAAGCATTCTCTTCGAAGAGCTCTTGTGCTTTGGTTGTTGCTTTTCTTCCCACTGTGACGAGCTGTAGGGCGATACAATCGCGTTGTTTATCGTTTGCGCTCCTCAAGAAATCGGTAATGCAGAGCTGTTGGCTATGGTTTTGGCGTGGCAAGGTGAAGCGTGCGCACTCTTGGTGTGGCGTCTCGGGGTCGAAGAGGACGAGGTCATTGCCTTCCTTCCCGCAAGGCCAATATCCGTAGAGGGCTTGTGGTTGAAAGATACGTTCTTTGTCGGCGCGTTGTATCCATGTGTGGAGGATGGGCTCTAGGGTCTCAGCGGCATAGCGTTGAAATTCTTTAGGTGAGCGTCCTTCTTTTTTGTAACCCCAATGGAATTGGAAGAGCATACGGCGGTTCACGTAGGGGATAAGGGTTTTGAGGGGGACATGGGAGACGAGGCGTGGTCCCCAGAAAGGCGGTGTGGGGATGTCTGTCTCTTCGATATGGCGGGTGCTGATGGCGATGGCGGGCATATCATCTGTTGGGCGTGTCGTTATATTTTGTGGTTGCGTCTTCTGTGGCTTAGTGTTTTGTGTTGCGGGCTCTGGTTTTTTTTCTTTGCGTTTTTTTTGGTGGCGTTCGATGCGTTGCTTTTGTTCTTCGAGGGCTTGGTCGAAGGATTTTTGGCGCACATGCTCCATGAGTTGTAATCCATCGAAGGCATCTTGGGCGTAGGCGACTTGTCCGCAAGCATAAGCTGGCACACATTCTTCTACAACATAGCGCCTGTTGAGCGCAGCGCCACCAAGGATGACGGGGATTGTCATGTCTTGTTTTGTCATTTCTTCGAGATTTTCGCGCATAATGACGGTGGATTTAACGAGGAGTCCCGACATGCCGATGGCGTTGGCTTTGTGGGTATGGGCTGCTTCGATGATGGATTCGATGGGCTGTTTGATACCGAGATTCATGACTTTATAGCCATTATTCGTGAGGATAATATCCACGAGATTTTTACCAATATCATGGACATCACCACGGACGGTGGCGAGGACGATGAGTCCTTTATGCTGTCCTTTGGTGCGTTCCATGTGAGGTTCGAGGAAGGCGACAGATTTTTTCATTGTTTCAGCAGATTGCAGGACAAAGGGGAGTTGCATTTTTCCCGCGCCGAAGAGTTCGCCCACGACTTTCATGCCTTCTAGGAGGATGGTATTGATGATGGCGAGGGGTGTATGGGTTTTCATGGCGATGGCGAGGTCTTCATCTAAGCCCACTCTGTCGCCATCGATGATACGTTGCTTGAGTTTTTCCTCGATGGTTTTTGGTGTTTTAGCGCGCGTGTTGTGTGTTTTATCTTCTTGACGGTCGGCAAAACGTTTGAGCAATTCTGTGAGGGGGTCATACCCTTCGCGTCGGCGGTCATAGATAAGGTCTTCGCAGAGGGTCACGTCTTCGTTTGGGATTGTATGGAGGGGGACGATACGTCCTACATGGATGATGGCGGCATTCATGCCGTGTTTGAGGGCGTGGTCGAGGAAGACGGCATTGAGGACGTGGCGTGCTGCTGGATTGAGGCCAAAAGAGATATTGGAGAGCCCAAGGATGATCTGACAAAGGGGGAGTTTTTCACGTATGGCTTTGATGGCGTTGAGGGTTTCGATGCCATGGCGTCTGTCTTCTTCATTGCCGGTGCAGATGGTGAAGGTGAGCGGGTCTATGAGGAGGTCGTGAGGGTCTAGGCCATGCTCTTGACATGCGACATCATAGAGGCGTTGGGCGATGTTGCATTTTTCTTCGCATGTTTTCGCCATCCCTTTTTCGTCGATGGTGAGGGCGATGATGGCGCTTCCAAAGCGCTTTGCCAGAGCGAGTCTTTTCCGTGCGGGTTCGACGCCATCTTCGAAATTCATGGAATTGATAATGGCTTTTCCGCCATAGAGGCTGAGGGCGTGTTCGAGGACGTCATATTCTGTGGAATCGATGACGAGCGGCACGGTCATAGCGCCTCGCATGCGTGTGACCATGGCGTCCATGTCGTCCAGTTCCTTGCGTCCCACGAATGCTGTGCAGACATCGAGGGCGTGCGCGCCTTCTTTTATTTGCGCATCGCCCATGGCGACACAGCGTTCCCAATCTTCTTGTTCTTGGAGGACACGGAAGGCTTTTGAGCCATTGGCGTTACAGCGCTCACCGATACTAAAGAAGGCGTTTTCTTGGGCGAATGGCACAGATTTATAGAGTGATGCGGCAGATGCCTGTGAAGACGCTGGCAGCTGGCGTTTTTTCACCCGTGGGCGTCCTATGGCATTGTCGGCATGCTTGCTCAGCATGGCATCGATGGCTTGTATGTGCTCTGGCGTTGTGCCACAACATCCTCCGACCATCGTGACACCCCATTCGAAGACGAATCGTTCGAGCCAGCGTGTCATTTCTTCTGGTCCCAGAGGATAATGGGTTTTCCCATCCACAAGTTCAGGCAAGCCGGCATTGGGGAGGGCTGACATCATGCGTGGCCAATGCTCACTGAGGCTTTGGATATGGGGCGCCATTTCTTGTGGTCCTGTGGCGCAATTCAGGCCAAGGAGGGCGACCTGATGGAAAGGATGGATGATGGTGGATGCTGCCTGTATATCGGTGCCGACGAGGAGCGTGCCTGTTGTTTCGATGGTCACCTGACAGAAGAGGGGGACATCTTTCTGTGTCTTGTCGATGGCGTTGAGGGCTGCTGTGAGGGCTGCTTTTGCCTGTAAGGGATCTTGGACTGTCTCTACCAAGAGGGCGTCGACACCGCCAGAGAGCAAGCCTTCACATTGCTGTTGGATGGATTGCTCTAAGGCGTCATAAGAGATATGTCCCAAGCTGGGAAGTTTCGTCCCGGGGCCTATAGAGCCTAAGACAAATCGGGGTTTATCATCTTGTGTGCATGCGTCGATAGCTTCTCGAGCGATTTCAGCGCTCTGTTTATTGAGGTCAAAACAGAGATGGCTCAAGTCGAACTCGCCTAATGTGCGTGTTGCGCCGCCAAAGCTATTCGTCTCGACAGCATTGGCGCCTGCCTGCAAGTAACGTATGTGAATGTCGCGGATAACATCAGGACGACTGATAGAGAGGACATCCGTGCAGTTTTCACATCCACAATAATCTTTCTCGATAGAGAGGTCGCGCGCTTGCACCTGTGTTCCCATCGCCCCGTCAGCTAAGAGAACATAGTCATTCATATAGTCGAGAATATGCGTCATCGGCTATGTCGCCTCCTTATGCTTCTGACGTAGCCCTAGGATATGACAGATGGCAAAGGTGAGGTCAGCCCGATTGAGGGTGTAAAAATGGAATCGGCGCACCCCATGGTGATAAAGCGTTCGACATTGTTGGGAGGCGATACTCGCCGCCACCAATTTGCGCGTCTCTGGGTCATCGTCAAGTCCTTCGAACATCGTTCTTATCCATGCGGGGACGTGGGTGCCACAGCGTTTGCTGAAGGCGAGGGTGCGTGAGCAATTTGTCACAGGGAGAATACCGGGGATAAGAGGCACATGGAGGCCACGGGCATGGAGCGCATCTCGAAAGCGTAAGAAGGCATCTGTATCGAAGAAAAATTGCGTGATAGCGCGTTTGGCGCCAGCATCGATTTTGCGTTGAAGATTGTCCATATCAGCTTGAGGACTTTCTGCTTCAGGGTGTGTTTCGGGATAGGCGGCGACGCTAATATCGAAATCGGCCATAGCGCATAAGGCTTCCACCAATTCATAGGCATAGAGATAGGCATCATGGGCCTGTGGCATGGCGGATGTTCTATCGCCTCGTAGGGCGACGATATGGCGTATGCCGCTGTCAGCATAGCGTCTGGCAATAGCGTGGATGTCTTCCTTTGTCGTTCCTACACATGTGAGATGGGCGGCGGGGGTGAGCGCTGTTTCCTGTAGGATACGCAAGACAGTCGCATGGGTGCGTTCCCTTGTGCTTCCTCCCGCCCCATAGGTCACGGAGACGAAGTCGGGATTAAGAGGCGCGAGACGTTCGATGGATGCCCATAGTTGCTTTTGCATGGAGGGCGTGTGTGGCGGAAAAAATTCGAGGGAGACACGAACGTCAGAAGGCAGACGCATATCTCTGTCTGTGGCGGACAGCGTGTCGCGATGGGAAGAGGAACGCATGAAAAAAACAGAATGGGGAGCGCTAAAACCTCAAAAATCTCAAAAACCTCAAAAATCTCAGGGGACATGAGCAGGACATCGCAAGACAGCCACCATTCCTTATAGCCAACAAGAGAGAGGGATGTCAATCAATGTTTTCAGGGGCAATGTTTTCGGAGGGATGTTTTTGGGGATGAAAGCCCGTGACGACATAAGGCGCTATAAACAATGTGACATAAACAATGGACAGGCCACAATTTGACAAGGGGTATGCTGTTCGTGTAGGGTGGGTCAGAGGGGGTCGTTATAGGAGCGTATCACATGCTGAGAAAATATCGCACATCTGTGGCTGTGTGTCTTGTCGTTGCGTGCTTATCTGGTTGTGCGAGCACGGCGTCTCAGCGCGGTAGCGACATTGATAGGATTAATGATCCTCTTGAGAGCGTCAATCGTGTCGTTTTCGAGATGAATCTTTTTTTAGACCGTTGGGCGCTCAAGCCGTTAGCGCGTCTCTATGTGAAGGTTCCCTCCCTTATCAGGGACAGGGTTCATAATGTTTTGACGTATGTTCAGGAGCCACGGGCGTTTGCGAATTCTCTGTTGCAGGCGGATATTGCTGGTGCTGGGCGCGCGTTAGGGCGTCTTATCATCAATGGTTCTTTTGGTCTTGGCGGGCTCTTCGATGTGGCGGATGTGTGGGGCATTCCTCATCGGAGCAACGATTTTGGGATTACATTAGGCGTGTGGGGCGTTCCCCCTGGTCCTTATCTTATGGTGCCTTTTATGGGTCCTCATAGCGTGCGCCATGTCTTTGGGCGTGTTGGTGATTATTATGCGCAACCATTGAGCTATTATTATGACAATCAAGACATCAGTTTCACGGCATCATTTGCGCAAACGTTTGTCTCTGTGGTTGACCAGCGTAGTTTGTATCTCGAGGAATTTGATGCGTTGGAACGAGATTCTTTGGATTTTTATGCGGCTGTGCGCTCTCTCTATCGTCAGGCGCGTCAAAGTCGGGTGGTAGGCGATGCTGCCATGTCGTCGCCAGCGTTCGAGGGTGGTGATGAATTCCTCGATGATTTGCCAGGACCTGGGCCAGGACCTGGGCCAGGCCCAGGACCCGCGCCGGGTCCAGGGCCAGGGCCATCCCCATCCCCTTAAACGTCTTCAGTCTCTTCAGGCATCGTCTGTCCTTGACATGGCGTGCCATGTCTGTCATAATGCTTCCATGCTCCCCATAGTCTTTGTGAGGGGGTGCTTCTTTGTGAAGAGAGAGGGCGTGGGGGGTCATAGAGGAATGATGATTATCAATGTATTATAAAGGGAGAGAGGAGAGGATGAAGGGAATCATAAGAGGGCGTCACCATGTGTGTGGCCTGTTGCTGTCGGCTTTTTTTGTATCGGTATCGGGGGTGGCGTTAGCGGGTGCTGGTGAGGATGCGCAGAAGTTCATTGTTGATTTTACACAAGAGACATTGAAGAGTTTTTCACCTGACGAGAGTGAGGCGTCTGTTGAGAAGAAGTTTGATGCCTATTACAAGGCGCATTTTGACAATGAGTCCATTGCTCGTTTTGTCTTAGGGCGTTCGTGGAACAAGGCGAGCGATGCTGAGAAGGCGGAATTCACGTCTCTTTTTGAGAAATATATCGTGCGTGTTTATTCTGGGCGTTTCCGCAGCTATAGCGGTGAGGTGAAAGTCTCGTCCTTTCAGGACATTGGCAACAATCTCTATATTGTCAATTCGTCCTTTCTTGCGCAGAGTGGCGAGGACAAAGGCAAGCCCGTGTTGGTGGATTGGCGCGTTGGCCATGACGGCTCGTCATACAAGATTTATGACATCACGGTGGCGGGGGTGAGTCTCTCAGTGACGCAACGTTCTGAGATTGCCTCTATTCTCCGTAATAACGGCGGGCAAGTGTCGGCTCTGTTGGACGTCCTCCGCAAGAAAGTCAATTAAAAAGGGTTTGTAGGGGGGGCAGTGGGGGGCGAGTCCCTGTGGCATGGGCGTCGTGCCTATCCTGTGTGTCAGTCTTGTTTTATGGGACACACGGAAGGCGTTGGCGCTCTCGGTTCAGGGACTTTTTTGTCACGCCTTGTGACAGCTCTTCTTCACATTTTTACGCTCTTGTCGTCATGCTTGTTGCCTGATAGGGCAATAGGAACAGGCGTGACGTTGCATATATCGCCATAAAATCGATACGATGTGTCATATAATGAAAATATATTTGTTTTCTATTGACATTATAGGTATTATATACGATAAAGAGTATCTATCCTAAACAGAGGAGGTTCATATGGAAAATAACGAACAGAAAAAGGCGAAATTCAAGCGACTAGCGTCTATGCGCACAAGAAATGTTCTCAAGAAACTCGATGTATTGGGAAATTGTGCCAATAGAGCTGCCTATGATTATTCTCAGGAGGATATAAAAAAGATATTCTCAGAGATTGACAAGCATGTGAAACATACGAAAGCAAAGTTTCACTTTTCTAAGGACAAGGAGTTTACATTATGACAAACGACCAGATAAAAGAATTGGCTCTTGCTTTGGCGTATGCGGACAAAGCAGAGGACGTTGTCAAGATATTGCGTGATAAGGGCTATTGGGACGATGAGTCCGCATGGTGTCCCTATGGTGGTGATTCTAACAGCAATAATTTTTCTGTTGTTGGTAATCAACAAGGGGCTGCCGCCAGGGCGCTCGTTGAGAAACTCACCAATGCTGTTGATGCGTGAATGCTTAAAGAGGAACATTAACCCCAAAGGGGGTAAAGCTCCTCCAACGATCGCTGAGGCGCAAAAACGATTCTTCGGTATCTATAATGGGAAATTATCCAGCATAGACAGCAAACAGAGGGCAGCCTTGGCGGGCAATATCGCGCTTGTGGCAACAGGAGGAAACACGAAGCCTTCTTTATCCATCATCGATATGGGGGAAGGGCAGTCACCCCAACGCATGCCAGAGACGATACTCTCCCTCACCAAGAGCAACAAGCTTGATATTCCCTTTGTGCAGGGGAAGTTTGGCATGGGGGGCAGTGGCGTCTTGCGCTTCTGTGGCTCTGACCATAATCTATCCCTCGTCATCTCCAGACGCCACAGGGATATTCCCGCCAACCTCGATAGGACATTATATGGAGAGGATACAACCAGGGACTTATGGGGTGTCACCATCATAAGACGCGAAGACCCAAAGGGAGGAGAGAGGAGTTCTCGTTACACATATCTTGCGCCTCACGGCAAGATTTTATCCTTTCGCGCTGATGAGCTAAAACTTATGCCGGGGGCCTATCCAGAGGCCTATGGCAAACCTCTTGTCTCAGACACCTTTGTGAGATTGTACGAGTATAATGTCGGAGCGAAATTGCGTTCGGCGATCCACACGCGCCTTATGTGGCGCTTGGCTTTCTTCATGCCTGATATAGCGGTCCCTGCGAAAGTGTTCGAACGTCGTCCTCCCAGAGGCAACACCTTAAAAGGAAAATCTTCTTACCAGAGTATCCTTGCGGGGCTCAGGGCGCGTTTGGATGACGACAAAATGGAAAATCTCGAACCGGGGTCGGAATGGCCAGGCACTGGGTCATTCACTGCTGAGGATCAACAATTCAGATATGCCATTTATGTTTTCAAACCAGATAAGAAGAAAGGGTATACTGGGGATGCTAAAAGGGACGGTATTGTGTTTTCTGTTCATGGCCAATTGAGAAGGATAAAACCAACATCACCCCTGAAACATGGGAGAAAAGATATGCCTATGGACTGGTGATCCTCGCTATGGCGATATTAAACCATAGAAAGAATCATCCCAAGAAAGAGCAAGAAGAGGATAACGAGATAAGTGACAACGAGCATATTGCCTCTGTGGCACAGGAGGCATCCGCCGCCCTTCTCCCGATGATTCAAGCCCTTGGCGCGTTGGTTGTTGAGAGAAAAGAGGAGGATGGGCGTGACGACGGTAGCGATGATGGGGAGTCGTGATGATGTTCCTCGTGTGGGCCCGGCAGGACTCGAACCTGCAACTTAACCGTTATGAGCGGTCCGCTCTAACCAATTGAACTACGGGCCCCCTTTCGCCTCTCTTATACACCCCCTATACCCCCTCTATACCTATATGCCATACCATAGATGACACATCAAGGACACCATCGATGACGGACAGGCGCGCCTCCATGCCCCCATGCATGCTCTGTCCCCTTTCTGTCGTTGTGTCTGTGCGTGACGCTCAAGAGAGATAGCTGCGCAATTTGCGCGAACGACATGGATGTCTCAGTTTACGCAATGCCTTCGACTCTATCTGGCGAATACGCTCCCTTGTCACACGGAATTCCTTGCCTACTTCTTCCAACGTGTGGTCGGTTTGCATGCCGATACCAAAGCGCTTCTTGAGGACTTGTGCCTCTCGCGGCGTTAAATCCCCGAGGCTCTCTAGGGCTTGCTCACGCAACTCACTATTGATGGTGGCTTCCTCAGGAAGAATGGTCTCCTTATCCTCGATAAAGTCGCCGATACAGCTGTCATCCTCTTCGCCCACTGGATTTTCGAGGCTCACAGGCTCTTTGGCGATCCGCAAGACTCTACGTATTTTATCCACAGGCATATCTAACTCTTTAGAAATCTCTTCGGGCTGTGGTTCGCGTCCTTCATTGTGAAGGATTCTCTTCTGTGCGCGCATGATTTTGCTGATCGTCTCGATCATATGGACGGGAACACGTATGGTGCGCGCTTGGTCGGCAATGGAACGTGTAATGGCTTGACGAATCCACCATGTGGCATAGGTGGAAAATTTATAGCCACGGCGATAGTCGAATTTATCCACCGCCTTCATGAGACCGATATTGCCCTCTTGGATAAGATCTAACAGCTGCAAGCCACGATGGATATATTTCTTGGCAATGGAGATGACGAGACGTAAATTCGCTTCCACCATCTCTTTCTTTGCCTTCTTCGTTGCGCGCTTACTCTTATTGACCTTTAAGAGGATGTCTTTCAGCTCATGCAGAGGCATATGATATTCTTTGGTGAGGGCAAGAAGGTTTTCGATGAGGGCGCGTCCCTTGTTATCTTTGTCATCGGCAAATGTGCGCCAGCCCGGCGCATTGCGACGCCCGACCTCTTCCAACCATCGGGGACTCAGCACAGCATGTTGGTAGCATGCGAGAAAATCTTGGCGGTCAATGCCACATTCTTGGGCATGACGCAAAAGCTCACTTTCCAATTGGAGAATATGCTTTTGCTTGTCTTGCATCGCCTCTGTCAGGGACGTGACATGCTGTTCATTGACAGGCAAGCCATCGAGGGCAGCACAAATCTTTTCACAATGTGCCTTATAGTCTGCCTCTAAGGCGGGAGGTATCTCTTTCCCCTTATTCAGATAGTCCAGACGCTTCACACGTAAGGCATCCATCTTCTCACGTAGTTGGTCCAACGCCTCAAAGGATGCCTTCACGTGGGGCGCGATGACATTCTCCATGACTGCCGTCGATATCTGTGCCGTATGGGGGGTATCATCACCGCCATAGTCATCTTTAGGGGATGTTTTCTTTGCCGATGTTTTCGTCTCTTTCTTTTTCGCGACACGCCCATAGATTGTCTCGACATTGAAAAGAGAGCGCAAAGACGCCTCATCCTTCATGCCACGACAGATAAGGTCAAGGGTTGCAGGGTGTTCGTTGAGGGCGCGCAACATGGCTTTCCATCCCTCTTCGATACGTTTGGCGATGGAAATCTCACCCTCTCGGGACAACAGCTCCTTACTCCCCATGTCACGGAGATAAATTTTGATAGGGTCATCAGAATATCCCGCGTAAGAGTCCGATGATGTTTTCTTGTATCGTCCACTCTCTGTTTCTGACGCGCTTTGTCCTTCTCTGAGAAAGATGTTCTCGTAGCGGTTATGAGTCCCCGTATTGTCGGCGTCATAAGTGGTCTCTGAGGGGGCACTCTCTTGAGAAGGCATGTTTTGAGCAGGAGACGTCTTCTTCATCACCACAGGGCAGGACTAAAGGTTGCACGACGCTAACCCCCCCGCGCGTCACGGCTGGGGCAACAGCGAAAGAGGTTTGTCTTTAACACTAGAACGGGATTATAATGGCGACATGCGGGAAAAGCAAGATATTTTTCAAAAAATATCTTCGCTGTCGTGTTTTTTACGCAAGGCATCGAGGAATGCCTCCCGTTCCGATAAGCTGAGCCGTTTCATCATGAGGTTTTTATCGGGACGATGGGCGTCATGGTCTGTGGTATCATATTCGTTGCTGACGGCATGGAGTTGCTCTTCCCGTATCAGGTGTGCCAGATGTGTGCGCGCACCGTCTGTGTCAGAGGCGCCATAGGGGGCGATTTTTTGCGTGCCTCTCGTGATTTTACTTTCGTAGTCTCTGGGATGTGCCGTAGGCGCAATCTCTGGCGAGAAAAGGGCTACATGGTGCGAGCAGAGCCTTTCTTTGATGGTGGCACATCCTTGTTGTGAGAGCCATGCTTGTAATGCTTGGCTCGACATGCGACGATCAGCAAGGGCAAGCACTTCCGCGCACCGCGTGAGCTCTTCTGTGGCGAATTGGATACGGAGAACATCCTCTATGAATTCATCCAAGAGATGTGGGTGGTGGATCAAGGCAGCGAGAATGTAATCTTGGCGCGACAGCACCTCTTTGTCCCCTACGCCACGCTGTGTCGCTCTTGAGGGCATGATATGGGGAGGGGGAGGCATGCCAAAACGGCTTTTTGGGCGTTGTTGTTTATGGGTGCGAGTCGAGAGATAGGAAAAGAACCAGTCTTTAAACAGCTGCGCGTATTCTTTGCGGAGGACGTCATCTTGGATGGCATCCGCATCTTTGAGGAGCTGTTTTTTTGCCCGCGCGTAGTATTCGGGACTTTTTTTCACAGCCATAGGGTCAGTGGATGGGGGGGCATGCGTGTGGGCGTAGGAAAAGGCGTCTTGCCACAGGAGGGAGGCAAGGCTATGGGGTTTATCTAATAAGGCGTTGAAATGGGCGATCGCTTTCTCGCCTTGCCTCATCATGGAGTCGGGGTCTTCGTGGGGGGGAAGAAAGATAAAAAACAGGCTCTTCTCAGCCGTGATGACGGGGAGAATAAGATGGGCAAGGCGAGTCGCGGCGCGTCTGCCAGCATCATCGCCATCTAAACAGACGAATACTGTTGCGCCTCGTCGCCACAATGTTTGCACATGGCGTACAGAGAGGGCTGTGCCAAGGGGAGCGACCGCCTCTTGAAAGCCACAACGATAGAGCGTGATGACATCCATATAGCCTTCCACCAAGATGGCGCGCTTTTTCGTGCGTATGGCATCAGCGGCATGATGGAGTCCATAGAGGACATCCTTTTTATGAAAAAGAGGCGTCTGTGGCGAATTGATATATTTAGGGATAGGGTAGCTGCTTGTGCTTTTTTTCACCGACCTCCCGCCAAAGCCAACGACATGCCCATGATTGTCGTGGATAGGAAAGATAAGGCGAGAGCGAAAACGTGGAACACACGCCCCTGTCTTATCTGTCTTATCTTTCTTATAGTACAGGCCAGATGTCGTCCATTCCTCTGGTGTGAACCCCCTTTCCTCGAGCGCCATACGCAAGGCTCTGTCGTGGGGTGGCGCAAAGCCAAGGGAAAATCTGTCTCTTATGTCATCTGTGATACCGCGCTCTTTGATATAGGTGCGTATCAACGCTGCCTCTGTCCCGTTCTCTTCCCTGAGGGCATTCTGAAAGAACACTGACGCCATCTCCACAAGCGCCATAAGACGCTTTTTCTTGTCGTTGGCGTCTTTATGCGCTTTGTGTGAGAAGGAAGAATCATAGACAACCTCCATGCCACGTAGAGACGCGAGTTTCAAGACAGCATCGACGAAATTGATATGATGGTATTCGCGCAAGAAGGTGAGCGCATCGCCTTTGGCATGGCAACCAAAGCAATAATAAACGCCTTTTTCCCCATGGACATGGAAAGAGGGCGTCTTTTCCTTATGGAAGGGGCATAGTCCTTTGTGGCTTTCCCCAGCGCGGGTGAGCTTCACATAAGAGCCAATAAGAGAGACAATATCGCTATTCTGCCGAAGTCTCTCCAGAAAATCGGGAGCAAAAGAGCCCATCAGCTGACACCCCTATGGCGTCTTTTTAGGAAGCGCGCCGAGACGTTCTTTGACCAAGGCACTGACCTTCGCCATATCGAGGCATGCGCCATGGCGTTGCTTGAGGGAGGCGATGACACGTCCCATATCTTTTATGGTGGTTGCCTGTATGTCTTTGATGGTTGTATCGATGGCGTCAAGGGTGTCTTCTGTGCTGAGCATGGCGGGGAGAAATGTTTGAATGATACCAATTTCTTTTTTTTCTTTATCTGCCAATTCGGGACGACCGCCTTTGAGATAGAGGTCGGCGCTCTCTTGGCGCTTTTTGACCATCGTGTGGAGCAACGCCATGATGGCTTGGTCGTCTATGGCTTTGGTGGCGCCCTTTGAGCCAGTCCGTGCGTCAATATCTTTTCGTGTGATTTCAGCGAGAATCATGCGAAGACTACTCACACAGAGGGCGTCTTTCGTTTTGATGGCGCGATTGAGGGCTTGGCGGAGGGTATCGCGCATGCCCTGCAATTGAGAAGAAGATTCTGTCATGATGTATGCTATGATGGCGGGGGTGTCCTGTGCCTATGGTGACGTAACGCCCGTGAAAAAGCAAATCGTTTTTATGGAGAGAGGGGGACAATGCATGCTCAGCAAGAGATAACGGCAGCCCTTGTGCTCGGGGACGGCTTTGTCTGTGTGGGACAGGGGGTTGGCTGTGAAGGCATGGCGTTGGGTGAGCTCTGTTTCAACACATCCATGACGGGTTACCAGGAAATTTTGACTGACCCTTCTTATTGCGGGCAGATCGTCCTGTTCACGTTTCCTCATATTGGCAATGTGGGGACAAATGACGAGGACAACGAAGCGGCGCGTCCTTTTGTGCGGGGGTGTGTTCTGGCGACGCCGATCACGCCACCATCGAATCATCGGAGCATCGAGTCATTGGATGGATGGCTTGTCCGTCATGGGCTTATAGCGCTTTGTGGCGTCCAGACTCGTGTGCTGGTGCATCGTTTGCGTGATAAGGGATGTCTCAATGGAGGCATTGTCCATCGTCCTCAAGGATTAAGGGCTGATGATATAGACGATGTCAGGAAAGCCTTGGCGCATGAGCCTCCTATGGAAGGCAGACGTCTTGACTTAGATGTCACGACGAGAGAAGATTATCTGTGGCGGGAAGGGCTCTTTCGTGGATACGGGGAAACGACAGAGCAAGGCAAGGAGGCACAGCATACAAGAGAGACCAAAGGCGAGCGTCCTCTTGTCGTTGTTATCGATTATGGCGTGAAGCGTGCGTTATTGCGTCATTTATACGAGGGCGGCGTCGATGTGCGCGTTGTTCCATCTTCTGCCAATGCTGCTGCCATCATGGCGTATGACCCTGATGGCATTGTTTTAAGCAATGGGCCTGGGGACCCACGTGCCACATTCGAGTGCGTGAGCGCTGTGGTGCGGTGTCTCATCGAGAGTCGACTTCCCGTGCTAGGCATTTGTTTAGGCCATCAATTGCTCTGTTTAGGGTTAGGCGGGCGTGTGATGAAGATGCCTTTTGGCCATCATGGCGGGAATCAGCCTGTGCGTTGCGAGACGAACGGGCGCATCGACATTACGAGCCAGAATCATGGCTTTACCGTCGTTGAGGAGTCCCTCGACTCGTCTTTGGGTGTCACGCACCATTCTTTATTTGATGGGACGGTGGAAGGGATGTCTCTTGATGGCCGACTCATGGCGGTGCAATATCACCCTGAGGCGAGCCCTGGTCCTTTGGATTCGACCCATATCATCCGCGATTTTTGTGTCAAGGTAAGGCAAAGCAAAGGGTGCGCCTAAATAAAGCGCCTAAAGACCATGTGAGGACGATGACATGAGCCGTGGCCATTATGATGGTTCATAGGGGCGTATCATGTCTTGAGGGCGCACCCATGCGTCAAATTGCTGTTCATTGACAAGCCCTAAGGCGATGGCTGCTTGTTTCAGGGTGCTGTTGTCTTGATGGGCTTTCTGAGCGATTTTGGCGGCGTTCTCGTAGCCGATGTGGGGATTGAGGGCGGTGACGAGCATGAGCGATTGCTCCATGAGGTCTTGGATACGTTGCTTGTGAGGGCGCACGCCAGTGAGGCAATGGCGATGGAAATTCGTGATGCCGTGGGCGAGAAGGGAGAGGGAACGTAAGACATTATGGATGATGACGGGCTTGTAGACATTGAGTTCGAAATGCCCTTGGCTGCCGGCGATTGTCACGGCGCTATGATTGCCCATGACTTGGACGCATATCTGGCTGAGGCTTTCGCATTGTGTGGGATTGACTTTGCCGGGCATGATGGATGAACCAGGTTCGTTGGCGGGGAGGATGAGTTCGCCTAAGCCACTTCTTGGTCCTGAGGCGAGGAAGCGTATATCATTGACGATTTTCATGAGGCTTACGGCGAGAGTCTCGAGGCTTGCCGAGAAGGAGACGAGGTCGTCATGAGCCGCCATGTGGGCGTAGGTATTGTCTGTGGCTGTGAAGGGGTGGCCTGTGATGTCTGCTACGTGGCGTGCGAACTGCGCTGCGAATCCCTTAGGTGTATTGAGTCCCGTTCCGACAGCGCTTCCCCCTTGGGCGAGGGCGTAAAGGGCTTGGAGGGCATGGCGGATACGTTGCGCGCTTGCCTGTGTCATGGCGTGATAGCCAGAAAAGACTTGGCCCAGACTGATAGGCGTTGCGTCTTGTGTATGGGTGCGTCCCACCTTGATAATGTCTTTGAAGGCGCGCGTTTTTTTGGCGAGGTCGTCATTGAGGCGTTCGATGGCTGGCAGGAGTGTCTTGTGGCATAGGAGCACAGCGGCGATATGCATGGCGGTGGGGAATGTATCATTGGACGATTGCGAGCAATTACAATGGTCGTTAGGGTGGACGGGGGATTTTGAGCCTAACGGCTGTCCCAATTGTTCATTGGCGCTATTGGCGATGACTTCGTTGATATTCATATTGCTCTGGGTGCCTGAGCCTGTTTGCCATATGACGAGGGGAAACTGGTCGTCCATCATGCCTTTTTGTATTTTTTTTGCTTCGGCAATGATGGCGTTACCGAGCTTGGTATCGAGGACGCCTAAGGCCATATTGGCGAGGGCGGCAGCGTGTTTTTGTATGGCGAGAGCATGGATGATGTCGTGTGGCATGCGCTCTGTATGCGCTGGAAAGGCAAAGTTTTCGAGACTTCTTTGGGTTTGCGCGCCCCAATAGCAGTTATGGGCGACGGCGACAGGGCCGAGACTATCCTGTTCTGTTCTGTGTGTAGGCTGTGTCTTTGGCATTGTTATTGTGAGGGGGGGGCTATTGTGAGGGGGGGTTATTGTGAGGAGGGTTTATTGCGAGGGTGTTCGAGGGGGAGGCGGTGTCTTTTTGCGTGCTATGAGAGGGATGAGGCGTGCGGTTTTTTGTCTGTTGTCCTTTCCCTTTGTGTCTTTTGTCTTTGAGGTTTGTGTTGTTTTTTTGTGGGTGGTCTGTTGGCTTGGAGGGGAGAGCCGTATGGGTGTGCGTTTGGGAAAGGGGATAATGGGTTTTGTGCGGTCGGTGATGTTGGTCTCTGTGCGTGTTTTGGCGTCGGTCGTCCCTTGTGTGGAGGAGCATGCTGGCGTGAGGTGCAATTCGATGGGGGCGATGGGGTCGCGCATTTCCTCGAGGGCGTCATAGGGGATAGACAAGCGATAGGCGAGTCTGTGGAAGAAGAGGGTTACAGAGAAGGCGACATCGTTGGTTTGGAGATTTTGGAATTGGTGTTGTAGGAGGATTGTCATTCTCTCAGGGTAGCGTTTTCGCAAGGACTCTGCCATCGTGACGTCGTCTCTATCGGTGCGAAAGGTCAAGTAGAGGTGATGTTTTCCTTGCAAGCCGTGGGCGATGATATGTTGGATGGTGCGTTTGGCGATGAGTCGCATGCCCTCATCGAGCCATAGGCGGTAGGGGATAAGGCTTTTATCTTCCGAACCCATACGATGATGCGCCTTATGGGAGACGTTGCGCGGACATTATGCGCCCGAGATATGTTGTGGGATATGTCGTGGCTGTCGTGGCGGGGATAAGAGGCATAGGGCGATGCTGTTGACGGTCTTCGGGGTTGGTGGGAGGTTTCTGTTGCCCGGCACCTCCCGAGCCGCGCTTACTTAGATGTTAAGCAGCGAGTGCAACATTGTCGTTGGCACTTGTGAGTTGGTTCTGATTTTCGAATGAACCAGATTCGGGTAAAAGCAAAGTTTTTCACAGCCTGTCGATCCTATCTCACCCCCTTATGTCTTTTGGTGGAGGTGCCGGGTACCGCCCCCGGGTCCAGTTCAGTTACTCCTGCAATGCGTTTATCACCATAGTGAGGAAGCCTCACGAGACTCAGTATAATCTTTGTGGCGACGGATTGCAACGGGAAAATCTTGTGCGCATGGGGCGCGTGTGGCTCTGTGTGGTATGGTCTGTAGGCGGTTGCCTTTGTATGTTTCGGGGCTTTCCATTTTGGGGTGTGTTGTGTATGGTAAGAGTCTGTGAGAGAGGGGTGAGGGACGGTACGCAACAAGGATATGACGGGTATGAGGGCAGTTTCGATGCGTCCCCATTCGGTGGCGTTGGACAAGATGATTAATAACGGGACATCTTACAGGGTGTTGGACCATGGGTTTGTGCGTGTTGTTGACTATATGGGCAATGACAAGGCGATCGTGCAGGCGGCGCGTGTTTCGTATGGCGATGGCACGAAGACGAGTCGTGAGGACAGGGCGCTCATTCGTTATTTATTGCGCCATCGGCACACGACACCTTTTGAGATGTGCGAGGTGAAGTTGCATGTCAAGATGCCTATTTTTGTGGCGCGTCAGTGGATTCGTCATCGCACAGCGAATGTGAACGAGTATTCGGCGCGTTATTCGCTGATGAAGGACGAGTTTTATATTCCAGACAAGGCGTGGTTAGAAGCCCTTGTCCGTCAAGAGAAGACGGAGAAGATGTCTTGTCCCGACCTTTTTGGTGGTGTGCCTTCGGGTGATGCGCCTCCTTTGGCGCATATGGCGGCGCAATCTACCGACAATAAGCAAGGGCGTGGTGCTCTTCTACCAAAGGAGCGGGCGCGTCATGCTGTGGAGCATATCAGGAAGGCATCGAAAGCGGCTTATAACGCCTATCTTACTCTTTTAGGGAAGAAGAAGGGAAAGGGGGAAGGCTATGGCGTTGCTCGTGAATTGGCGCGCGCTGTTCTTCCCGTGAATATCTACACGGAGTGGTATTGGAAGAGCGATGTCCATAATTTGTTGCATTTTTTGGCGTTGCGCTGTCATGCCCATGCCCAATACGAGATACGCGCCTATGCCGAGACGATCTACAATAAGATCATGCGTCCGTGGCTTCCCTTGACATGCGAGGCATTTGACGATTATCGCTTAGGGGCTGTGCATTTATCGGCAGGACAGAGGGATGTTGTGCGGCGGATGGTGCGTGGCGAGACACCCAATTACGAGGATTATGGGTTGTCAGCGAGGGAGATAGCGGAGCTCAAAGAACATTTTTCCCTGCCATAGAGGGTGAGGCGTTCTTATCGTTGTAGTCCAGCGCTATAGTTGAAGCTGGGTTCTGACGGGTGGACGAAGAGGCGTTGGCGTCCCATGACGCCTTGGAAGAGGAAGTCTGTGGCGTTATTGCGCCATTGTATGAAGATACCGCCATCTTTTTCGCGCCATGTGCCGTCTAAGCCATCGCCATAGGAGGAATGCGCCTGTCCGTTTTGGGACAAGGTGATGGTATAGTCCGAGCCCCAGCCGTCCCTTGTGTGCCACTGCCCGAGCCATGTCTTGTCGCTGTAGGCATGGAGGAGAGGGGTATGGGTGCTTATGAGAAGAGCACCACAGAGCAAGGCGAGACGAAGGGGATGGCGTATTGTCATGGTCTTTTATGAACGGAACAATGTGACGAGGGAGACGCCCATGATAATAAAGAACAGGCCCAAGATTGCAAGCCATGACAGGCTCTGTCCATAGACAACATAAGAGAAGAGGGCGATAAGGAAAATCCCTAAGCCACTCCATGTGGCATAGACGAGGGCGATGGGGATGGTTTTGATAGCGAAGGTGAGGCAGTAAAAGGCCGCCATATAACAGATGGTTAAGGATATGGTGGGAAGAATTTTCGTGAAATTGTCGGAGAGGGGGAGGAGCAACGTTCCCGTGACCTCGAAGAGAATGGCCGCCATCAGGTAGGCATAGGACGATGTGTCAGTGAGAGGAGGCATGATGTGGGTGCTTGTGTGTCTTCATAGGGTTTATGGGTGATGATGTTGTTTTTTTGTCTCTCTTGCAGAGGAAGAAATCTCTCCATAGCCATGGTCTGGTCATGATGGCGAGGCGGTTTAAGAACACAGCGCAGAAGCGTTGACATCGTGAGAGGAGCGTTTTATGTCCGAAGAGAGGGAAGAGGAATCCCTTTGGGATGGGTTGTGCCATGTAATAGGGTGTGCCCGGCACGGCGATGACGTTACGTAAGAACGCGCGGTCCTGATAGAGAGCGATGAGCCGTCCATCATGGTTAAAGGCGTAGCGTTCTATAAAATCACGAAAATGTCTTACGCCATAGTCGAGGAATTGTCCGTAGGTGAGTGTTTGGATTGTGCCTTTTATATGGTGATTATCGATGAAGAGGAGATTTGTCGCTGTGGCGGCGACGAGGGAATAATGCTGGGACGATGCCCATTCATAGATTGAGAGGGCGGCGTTTCTCAAGGGATGTCTCTCTTGGGGTGTTGAGGGTGGGCATTCGTGGCGTGTGTCGAAGGGGATAGCGATGTCATATTCGATACAGACACACACGGGGCGTATCCTCTTCAGGGACTTCCACAAAGCGAGGTCATAAGAATCGATATCGAGAGAGAGAAAATGGCATGCTGTGTGCTGAGCCTTTTTGACGAATGAGTCGAGGGAATAGGGCGCTTGCGTTGTCACATGGGCGTGGAATGTTTGGATAGATGGCGCATGGCGATAATTCTCTTGGAGTTTCTGGAAGAGCTGTTTATCAGCTTCGATGAAGATGCCGCTCCATCCTTTTTCGAAGAGCTGGCGACAATTGGACAGAAAAATGCCGTCATGGCCGCCCACTTCGAGAAATGTCCCCTTTTTTAAGCCTATTTCTTGGAAAAAATAGCGCAAGAGTCCATCTTCGCCATGTTGGGAATATACGCTCTGTCGATGACGATGAAAAAGGGGGTCTTCCCCCGCGCTATATTCTTTCTGTGCTATATTCTGTGCTATATTCTGTGCCATATGATGTCTCTATGTGCTTGCCCCTATTCCCACTCGATGGTGGCGGGGGGTTTTGAGGTTATATCGTAGAGGACTCGATTGACGCCCTCGACGTTATTGACGATACGGGTGGCGATTGTTCCTAAGACGTCTATGTCGAAGGGGTAGACGGATGCTGTCATGCCGTCTTGGCTGGTGATGGCGCGTAAACTGAGGGCATAGTCATAGGAGCGTTTATCGCCCATGACGCCAACGGAGCGCACAGGCAGGAGGACGGCGAAGGCTTGCCATATGGCGTCATAGAGTCCCGCTTTTTTCAGTTCATCTCTATAAAGGCGGTCGGCATGGCGCAAGATATCGAGTTTCTTTTTGGTAATGGCGCCGGGTATACGAACAGCGAGTCCGGGGCCGGGGAAAGGGTGGCGTTTGAGGAAGGCGTCTGGCAAGCCCAGTGTCTTTCCTATGAGGCGCACTTCATCCTTAAACAAGGAACGTAAGGGTTCTACCAATGTCATGGCCATATGGTCGGGCAAGCCTCCCACATTATGGTGTGATTTAATGGGTTTGGCGTGTGCTGTCTGTGTCGATTCGATGACGTCGGGATAGAGTGTTCCTTGGGCGAGAAAGGGGATGGGTGTTTTGAGGCTGGCGGTGGCTTCCGTGAAGCATTCAATGAATGTGTGGCCAATGACACGTCTTTTTTCTTCGGGGTCGGTGACGCCTTTCAGTTTGCTGAGAAATGTCTGTTGTTTGTTGAGCTGTATGGTCTCACATGGGATGTGGGCTTGAGCGAGAGCCATGATGTTTTCACCTTCGCCTTCTCTGAGCAGTCCATTATCGATGAAGAGGCATGTGAGGTTATTGCCGATGGCTCTGTGGAGGAGGGCTGCTGTCACGGCAGAGTCGACACCCCCAGAGAGGGCGCAGAGCACTTTTTCATGGCCGACTTGTTCTTTGATTCGATGGGTGAGGGCATCGACGATATGCTCTTCTGTCCATGTGGGTGCGCATTGTGCGATACCGCGAACGAATTGGCGCAACAGGGCGCTTCCTTGCGGTGTATGGACGACTTCGGGATGGAATTGCACACCATAGATTTTCCGTTCGTCCCATGCGAAGATGGCATTAGGGATGGCGTCGCTCTGTGCGAGGCTCTTGATGGGGGAGGGGAGTGTAAGGATTGTATCGCCATGGGACATCCAGACATCGGCTTTGTCATGGCAAGACCATACGCCTTGGAAGAGAGGGGAGGATTTGGTGACCGTGATTTGTGCGCGCCCAAATTCGCGCGCTGTGCTTTGTTTTATGACGCCTCCGAAATGCTGACAGAGCCATTGCTGTCCGTAGCAGATACCGAGGATAGGCACGCCAGCCTCCATGACGAAGGCGGGAATCTGAGGCGCATGGGTGTCATGGACGGAAAAATGACTCCCAGAGATAATGACGCCTTTGGGGGCGATGGCGGTGAAATCGTCATAGGGAAGTGTAGGCGGGCGTATGATACTATAGACATGCTGTTCCCTCACCCGTCTGGCGATGAGTTGGGTGAACTGAGAGCCACAATCGATGATGAGGATAGTGTCAATGGGACGAGACATGAGAGATAATGGGACTAGGGGTGCTAGGGCGACTCTGTGTGGTTGTGTGTCATGACCTTTTCGTGTTGTTGTATGTGGGTTACCTTCTTTGTATGTCCTCTTTGCGTTCTTATTTCTTTTCAAGGGGCATTTTGTGCTATCACTAGCATATTCGTGAGGGGGTGACAAGGAAAGCATAGATGGAGAGGATAGAGTCATGTGGACATCATTGATGAAGAGATTTGTGGGTGACCCCTCATCTCGATTTATAAAAAAGTTAGAACCAGTGGCGGATGCCATCGAGGCGAAGGGCGAGACCATGCGGGCATTGTCCGATGATGCGCTCAGGGCATACTCTGATGATTTACGAAGACGGGTATGTGCTGGCGAGTCGTTATCTTCTGTGCTTGTGGAGGCGTTTGCTGTCGTGCGTGAAGCGGCGTGGCGCACCCTCAGGCAGAAGCATTATCATGTCCAGTTGATAGGCGGGATGATTTTGCACCATGGGCGTATTGCTGAGATGAAGACGGGGGAGGGCAAGACGCTTGTTTCGACTCTCGCTGTTTATGTGAATGCGTTGTGTGGCAAGGGTGTCCATGTCGTGACGGTCAATGATTATCTTGCTAAACGCGACTCGGAGTGGATGGGGCAGATTTATCGTTTTTTGGGGCTCAGTGTTGGCTGTTTGACGCATGCGATGCCGTTTCCTGAGCGTAAGAAAGCCTATCTCTGTGATGTGCTCTATGCCACGAATAACGAGTTAGGTTTTGATTATTTGCGTGACAATATGGCCCATCGTGTGGAGGAACAGGTTCAGCGCCCCTTTCACTATGCCATTATCGATGAAGTGGACTCCATTCTTATCGATGAAGCGCGCACGCCTCTCATTATTTCTGGTGCGTCATCGGATTCGTCGCGGGAGTATCAGAGCATTGACCCGATCATTGGTCGTTTGACGCCTCAGGATTACGAGAAAGATGAAAAGGGCCGCGCTGTGACCTTGACGGAGTCTGGCGTCGAAGCTGTGGAGAAGGCTTTGACGGCATTGGGGCTATTGGATGGTGGCTTATATGACATTGGCAACATGTCTCTTGTGCACCATGTCACGCAGGCGCTCAAGGCGCATACGCTTTTTCATCGGGATGTTGATTATATCGTGCGTGATGGTGCTGTTTTTCTCATTGACGAGTTTACGGGGCGTGTCATGGAGGGGCGGCGTTTTTCTGAGGGATTGCATCAGGCGTTGGAGGCAAAGGAGGGCGTCACGATTCAAGCGGAGAATCAGACATTAGCGAGCATCACATTTCAGAACTACTTTCGTTTATATCCCAGACTAGCGGGCATGACAGGGACAGCCATGACGGAGCGTGACGAGTTTCTCTCTATTTATGGGATGAAGGTTGTTTCTGTGCCGACCCATCAGCTGGTGGCGCGTGTTGATAAGGATGACGAGATTTATAGGCGACATCGCGACAAGATAGTCGCCATTGTCCTTCTCATTAAGGAGTGTCATGAGCGTGGACAGCCTGTTTTGGTAGGCACGGTGAGTATTGAGAAGTCTGAGGCTTTGTCGTCTCGCCTCAAGGATATGGGTATCAGGCATCATGTGTTGAATGCCCGCTATCACGAGCAAGAGGCGCAGATCATTGCGCGCGCTGGGTGTTATCGCGCCGTCACAATCGCCACGAACATGGCGGGACGAGGCACTGACATTCAGTTGGGGGGCAATATCGATATGATGCTTCGTGATGGGTTAGCGACTATCAAGGACGAGGCAGCGCTGAAGGCGAAGGAGCGTGATATACGCAAAGAGCATGCGCGCGCTAAGGAACGCGTCATTGAGGCTGGTGGCTTATACGTCATTGGCACGGAACGCCATGAGGCGCGGCGGATCGACAATCAGTTACGCGGGCGTTCTGGCAGGCAGGGAGACCCCGGCGCGTCTCAATTCTTTTTATCTCTCGAGGATGATTTGATGCGTATTTTTGGGGGTGAGCGTCTCGAGAAAATGATGGAGCGTTTCGGTGTTGTTGATGATGAAGCCATCACTCACCCATGGGTCAATAAGGCCATTGCCAGCGCCCAACGGAAAGTTGAGGCGCGCAACTTCGAGATACGGAAGCACTTATTGCGCTTTGATGATGTCATGAGCGAGCAACGTCACATTGTCTATGAACAGCGCCGTGAGTATATGCATGCGGAGGCTTTCGATGATATTTTGCTCGATATGCGTCGCTCTCAGCTCGAGGAGTTGGTCGATGTCCATACACAGCACACGGAAGAGAGGAGCATGTGGGACGTTGAGACGTTGCAGAGGGCTGTCTTGCGTTTGAGTGGTGTCGACATTCCTTTTTCGGCGTGGATAGAGGCGTTAGCGCATGGCGATGGTGACGACACTGAGGCGTTGCGCACGTCTCTCAAGGAGAGAGTTGTGACTCATGTGGATGATATGTATGCATCGAAGCGTGCGACCTATGGCGAAGAGATGATGAAGCGCGCTGAGAAGGCGATGTTTTTGCAGATGTTTGACCATGTGTGGAAGGAGCATTTATCGCAGTTGGATTATGTCAGGCAGGGCATCAATTTGCGTGCGTATGCTCAGAAAGACCCGTTGCACGAGTATAAACGTGAGGCGTTTAATTTATTTTCTGTCATGTTAGAGCGTTTTCGTGAGAATATCGTCATGGCGACATGCCATATGGAGATGGCGTCTGGTGATACGTCCTTTGAGCGTGTGGAGCGCCATAAGGCGCAAGAAAAGAGGGTTGAGCGGCGTCCCCAACTAGAGACGATGTTAGGCGACATGGCGACGAATGGCGTGGCGGGCGGCGGCAAAGTCCGTCAAGGGACTCGTCTGGAGGGAGGCAAGACGTTATCGCGCGTGCCGTCGCGCCATCAGCGCCGCCGCGCCGCCTCTTTTGACAAGGGCAAAGGGAAGAAGCCATTGAGACGCAAGCCTTTAGGAGGAAGAATATAGGCGGTTATGGCGTCACAAATTGGCGGGTTTGGGCGAGGAATTTGTCTCTTTTTTGTCGATGGAGCGTCTCTCTATCGAGGCTTGAGAGTTGTCTCATGGAACGTTCTAATGTCTGTTCTATCATGGCGATGGTTTCAGGATAGTTGCGATGGGCGCCTCCTAATGGTTCGGGGATAATATCATCGATGAGTCCCAGCTGTTTCAAGTCCTGTGCTGTCATTTTCATGGCTTGAGCGGCGGTTTGGCTATGGTCTTTATTGCGCCAGAGGATGGACGAGCATGCTTCGGGTGTGATGACGGAATAGACGGCATGTTCGAGCATGAAGATGGCGTTAGCGGTGGCGAGGGCGATAGCGCCGCCAGAGCCTCCTTCGCCGGTGATAATGCTGATAAAGGGCGTCTTCACATGGAGGCATGCGTTGATGGCTTGGGCGATGGCTTCGGCTTGTCCTCGCATTTCTGCTTCGACGCCGGGGTAGGCGCCGGGCGTATCGATAAAGGAGATGATAGGAAGGTGAAAGCGGTCGGCAAGATGCATGATACGCACAGCCTTGCGATAGCCTTCAGGATGTGCCATGCCAAAATTATGATGCAAGCGTGTCTGCGTGTCCTTTCCCTTGCGGTGTCCCATGACGCACACAGGCTTATCGTGGAAACGGGCGACGCCACAGAGGATAGCGGGGTCTTCTGCAAAGTATCTGTCGCCCTTGAGGGCGACAAAATCAGAGAAGAGGGCGTCGATATAATCAGACAGGTGAGGGCGTTGGGGATGGCGCGCCACCAAGACTTTTTGCCATGGTGTCAGCTGACGATAGGTCTCTTCGAGGAAGGCATGGGCTTTTTCCTTGAGTTTGAGGATGTCCTCAGCGAGATTGACGCCATGGGACTCTTCATCGAGATTGCGTAACTCTTCTATTTTCGCTTCGAGGGCATAGAGGGGCTTTTCGAAATCGAGAAAGTGACGCATAGAGTCGACGACATCAAGGGCGTGAGAGACATATGGAGGCGCTAGCGTTTCGCGGCGATGGCTTGTGCTTTTTTCACCATGACGTCCGCTTGGCGAATAGAGGCAATATCGATAAGGCGTCCATCGAGGGTCACGGCGCCTCGCCCTTCTTTTTGTGCTTGTGCCATAGCGTCGAGGATACGTTGGGCTTTTGTCGTTTCTTCCTTCGTTGGCGTAAACACATCATTGGCGAGGGTGATTTGTGAGGGATGGATAGCCCATTTCCCTTCGCACCCTAATGTTGCTGCTCTGTGTGCTTGGGCTTGATAGCCGTCAGAATCGTTAAAGTCGCCAAAAGGGCCGTCGATGGGGCGCAAGCCATTGGCGCGCGCTGCCACGACCATCTTGGCAATGGCATAATGCCACATGTCGCCCCAATGCACGTCCCGCTTTCCCTTATCGTCAGGATCTGTCAAGACGTGATAGTTGGGGTTAGGCCCGCCAATGACGGTTGTCTTAGCCTTTGTTGAGGCTGCATAATCGGCAACGCCAAAATGAAGGGATTCATTGCGCGTGCTTGCTTGAGCGATGTCGAAGACATTTTGCATGCCAAGAGCCGTCTCGATAATCATTTCGAAGCCGATACGTTTTTTGAGCTTTGATGCCACTTCGATTTGTGACACGAGCATGTCGATGGCGTAAATATCTTGAGCACAGCCCGCCTTAGGAATCATGATGAGGTCGAGATGGTTGCCTGCTTGTTCTAGCACATCCACCACATCCCGATACATGTAATGGGTATCCAAGCCGTTGATACGCACCGACATGGTTTTCCCTTTCCAATCAATATCGTTGAGGGCTTGGATGATATTTTTGCGCGCTTGTTCCTTTTCGTCTGGCGCCACAGCATCCTCTAGGTCGAGGAAAATGACATCGACATCACTGGCCGCTGCCTTTTCGAAAAAATTGGGTGACGAGCCGGGGACAGCAAGTTCAGAGCGATTTAATCGGGGTTCGGCTTGTTCTATGACGGTAAAACTCATGGCATATGACCTTGTTTTCTGGGTTATCTATCGGTGGCGAGTATGTCTTGTTCGCAGGCGTTTGTCAATGCCTGTTATGGCGTCATGACGTCTTGTGCGGCGGCGCTGTTCCTTGAGAAAGGGACGAGAGGGGATGGTAGCGCGTCAATGCTTTCACCAATTGGGCGTCTTGTATGTGGGTATAGATTTGTGTCGTGCTGAGATCCTTATGGCCGAGCATGCGTTGTAGACTATGGAGGTCGGCGCCTCCCTGTAACATGTGGCTGGCGAACGCATGGCGTAGTTGATGCGGGGAGACTCGTTCGGTGGGGATATGGGCGTGCGTTGCGAGTTCTTTGAGGAGTTGACTCACGCGGTGGCGCGTCATATAGCCTTGTTTGCTTCTTTTTGAGGGGAACAGGTAGGGCGTGCGCGCATAAAAGACATCTGTCACGGCAAGGGTATCTAATATGTCGCCCCATAGGCGGAGGGATTTTTCTGCATGGTGATTGAGCGGGACGAGGCGTGGCTTTTCGCCTTTTCCTATGATATGGAGGTGAGCGCCATCGTCTGTGATGTCTTTATCATCGAGGCGCACATGGGTGCGCTGCAAACTGACGAGTTCGTGAATACGCACGCCACAGGAATATAATATCTCGACAAGGCATGAGAGACGCGCCGCATGCCCATAGGGCAATCCCATTGTCTCGATAGACTCCAACAGACGCACGACCTCCTCTGGTGAGAGAATATCTGGCAAGAGACGGTGCGAACGAGGCGATGACACCTCACGCATGGGATTTTTGAGAGGGGGATTTTTGATGGGGGGATTTTGTGAAGAGGGATGTTTTAGCCTGTCGTCATGAGAAGGGCTCTCATGAGAGAGGTTCTCTGGTTGTTCAGTGGTGAGGAAGGTATAAAATTGGCGTAAGGCGGAGAGGCGTCTTTTGATGGTATGGGGGTGTCGTTGTTGTGTGCGGAGATTTTCTTGGTAGGCGTGGATATGGTGTGGCTGGCATTGTTCTGGCGATGATGGCATATGGGGTGTGTTGTGGAGGAAGTGATAGAAATCTTGTATATCGCGTTTGTAGGCGTCGAGGGTGTGCGGGCTTGCGCCTTTTCCATAGGCGGTTGCTTCGAGGAAGAGTGTGAGGGCGGGTGGTGTCGGGCGTTTAGGCGTTTTCGGCCCGTAAGAGGCAGTCATCGACAGATTGGACAAGGGCGTTGCGCCATGGGCTTTTTTCGAAGAGGCTGAGGGATTCTTTGGCGATGGTGGCGTAATGTTGAGCGCGTGAGAGGCAGTCTCGGTCGATATGATATTTTTTGATGAGATGGATGGCGTGGGGGAAATCCTCTTGTTGCGCTTTTCGCTCTTGCAGACATCGTTGCCAGAATTGGCGTTCGATGGGGTCAGAACGTAGGAAGGCGAGGATAACGGGCAGGGTAATTTTCCCTTCGAAGAAGTCATTACCGCTTTTTTTATGGAGTGTCATGCGTCCTTGTTGATAATCGAGGATGTCATCGGTGATTTGGAAGGCAATACCGAGATTGAGGCCAAAACTCTCGAGGGCTTGTTGGGCGGATGGGCTCTTTTTGGCGAGCATAGCGCCTATACGACAGGCGGTGGCGAACAGGCGCGCCGTTTTTGCGGTGATAATTTCCACATAATGATGTTCTGTGCTTTCAATGGCGCCGATATGGGCGAGTTGCATGACTTCGCCTTCGGCAATGCATGAGGCTGTCTCACACATGAGATGGTGTATGGCGCTATCGTCGCTCCGTAGCATGAGTTGGAAGGCGCGGGCCAGCATGAAATCACCCACGAGGATACTGGCTTTATTGCCCCATATGAGATGCGCTGTTTTTTTCCCTCGGCGCATGGCACTGGAATCGACCACGTCATCATGGAGGAGGGTGGCGTTGTGAATGAGTTCGATACATGTGGCAAGAGCATAATGGACATCCCCTCGATAGTGACAGAGATAGGCGCTGGCGAGAGTCAGCAAGGCGCGTAGCCTTTTACCGCCGCTGGCGATGAGATGGGTGATAATCTCTTCCGTGATGTCGGGACGTGTGCCATTGGAGAGGGGTGATGACATCACGCCATAGTGATGACGCTCTGTCATGAGCGTCTCGATGACACGGGCGTCCTCCGCCAACAACGCCGCAAGAGCGCCATCCTTGTTTGTCGTATGCTTGTCAAGGGGAAAAATGACTGCCATAATCTGAGAAGCTAACCATATCCATAACGATGTCAAGGCATAACAAGACCCCCATGCTCTGTTCCATAGCACAGCCACATAAGACGTGACAAACATCATGCGAGAGCTTTTCCGAAGCAATGATAGGGTGATGCTCACATGGGCCCAAGATGTCATGACAGCCTATGGCATTGATGTCATTCTGTTTGACGAGCAAAGCGCGGCGATGATTGGGGGTATCGATGCCATTGCCTGTCGCCTGATGGTTATGGGGTGCGATTATGACAAGGCGTGGCGGGCGTTACGCTGGGAGGCATGGCGTCAAGGCATGGCTCTTGAGATGTTAGGACAAGCGTCCCATAAGTGATGTGATGGCATGCGGGATGATATGGGTGATGGCATGAGGGGTGACATATGTGATGGAAGGGGGCGTGATGGAAGGGGCGAGTCCTTACTGGGGGGGCGTCTGTCTTTTCGTCAACCGCCACGGGGACAAGGATATCGTGCGCCCTTTGATGGGGTGTTTTTAGCGGCATGCGTGCCTTTGGCGTCATGGCTGCGGGGGCGACGGGGGCAACGGGGCATGTCGAGGCGGGTGTCGTCTATGCGTCCTCTCCGTTGCCTTGACATGGGGATGGGAACAGGCATGGTGAGCTTATGTTTGCTGTCGAGGGCGCAACGGGCGCGCATGGCACTCCATGTGACAGGCATCGAGACACAACATGCGCTGTTACCCTATGCGCGGCGTAATCTGGCGGATAACGGATTTTCCACCCATGCGCAGGTCTTATGGGGTGATATGCGTGTGGCAAAGCCTCTTATGGCGCGCAAGCGTTTCGATATTGTCATGGTTAATCCGCCATGGCGTGACGGGGGGCGTGACGGGGGGCGTGAGGGGGGGCGCCAGGGAGGGCATAAGAGGGCGTGTCAGCATGCGCCGCGTCACCCGCAACGGGCGTGCGCTTTTATGCTTGGAGACAGCACCTTAGGGGAATGGGTGTCGTCCGCTGTGCGCTATGCCAAGCCAGACGGCATGCTGTGCTTGATTGTCCATGCCGACCATACAGAGCATGTGACGTGTGTTCTCAGGCGCTTGGGATGGCATGTGGCGGTGCGATGGTTTCTCTATGGGCGTTCCCATGCGCACCCCATACGCACTATTTTTTATGCTCATAAAGCTGGCGACAGGAGAGGCGGTTATGGCGCGCGTTCTAACGCCTCGTCCATCCACCATGTGACGCTCCATGAGTTTGATGGGCGTTTCAATCCCGTTATCGAGGGTGTGCTACGCCATGGTTCAGCCTTGGCAGGCGGCTAAGGTCATTGCGTGAACCCTATCATCTATGGTAGGGCATGCGTATCCCGATGGCCTATCCCCCCGATGGCCTATCTTATGGGCTGGTATCATCATGTCGTTTCAAAGGATGTCCCATGCTTTCTCTTCAGCAGATTCTCATGAGGTTGCAGGCGTATTGGGATGAGCAAGGATGTGTCGTCTTACAGCCTTATGATATGCCGATGGGGGCGGGCACATTTCATCCAGCGACGGCGTTATGGTCGTTAGGGAAGACGCCAAGGCGTGTCTGTTATGTTCAGCCTTGTCGGCGTCCCAGTGATGGGCGTTATGGCGATAATCCCCATCGTCTACAGCACTATTATCAATTTCAAGTGTTATTGAAACCGTCGCCATCGGCTCTTCTTCCCCTCTATTTAGGGAGTCTCAAGGCATTGGGGCTAGAGGAGGATGCCCATGACATCCGTCTTATGGAGGATGATTGGCAGAGTCCCAGCCTTGCCGCATGGGGTTTGGGGTGGGAAGTATGGTGTGACGGCATGGAGATCACGCAACTCACCTATTTTCAGCAGATGGGCGGAGTCGATTGCGCGCCTGTGTCTTTAGAGATAACCTATGGCGTCGAGCGTCTTGCTCTCTATTTACAGCAATGCGACAATGTCTATGACATCCTATGGGACTCACGGGGGACGCGCTATGGCGACATCTTTTTATCTTCAGAGAGGGAGCATTGCCTCTATAATTTCGAGGAAGCCCCTGTCCAGATGATACGTCAGGGTTTTAGGGACGCAGAGAAGAATTGCTTAGCCTTATTGAAGCGCCAAGAGGGCGCATTAATCTATCCAGCGTGGGAATGGTGCTTACAGGCAAGCCATCACTTTAATGTCATCGAGGCGCGTGGCGTGTTAGGCGTCCATGAGCGCCAAGCTCATATCGCCCGTGTTCGCCATCTTGCGCGTTCGTGCGTGTCCCATTGGATGAACAGGGAAGAACAAGACATGAAAGGCATGAAAGACATGAAAAATATGAACGCTATGGGTGAGGGAGTCGCCACTGATGGCTGATTTTATCCTTGTCTTGTCTATGGAAGACCTTCCTGTCTCGGTGCAGGCATGGGCTGAGAGGCGGGGGCGTGATGTGCTGTCAAAGAGTGTGCGCGAACAAGGCCTCACCTATGACGAGATAGGCGCGCGGGCAACAGCAAAACGTCTGTGTTTATGGGCTTCTGGCATGCCATGTCGTATCGACTCCACCGCCACAAGGAAATACGGCCCTTCTGCCGATGCCTCGGCCAAAGCCCTCAACGGATTCTTGCGCGCCTATGGCGTGAACGGATTGGAGGATAAGGAACGCTATTCCTTTACCCAAAGTCCGCGTGGGCGTGTCATCTCTGTCCTTGTCAACCATCCAGCGCGCGCTGTTGCCGCCATGATGCCTCATGTTGTAGAGGATGTCCTTCGACAATTTCAATGGAAGAACCCTATGCGTTGGGGTAAGAGCGCCATCGCATGGGTGCGTCCCCTTGTGGCGTTAGACGCCTTTTTCGATGGCAAGGCGTTGTCTGGCCGCATGTGTCTAGGTGATACATCCTGTGGACGTCCCGCCATGTGGCACCATGACACCCCTGACGAGACGCCTGACGAGACGCCTGACGAGATGCATGACGATGATACTCTGTTTTTGCCAGGACGTGATAAGAAGGTGTGGGCGTCATGGGATGATTACGAGAAGGCGTTACAAAAGCAGTCTGTGTTTTTAGAGAGAGGCAAGAGGAAAGACGCCTTGAAGGCGTCCATTGACACCCTCCTTGCTCGCCATGCGTGGGCGCTCAGTCCTGATGAACCTCTCTTGGAGAGTGTGGCACATCACGCTGAGCGCCCTTTCCCTGTGCTGGTCGCCCTTGATGAAGATGCCTTGGCGTTACCGCCAGCTGTTTCATGTGTCGTGATGAGAGAACAACAAAAGATCATGCCTCTATGGACGCAAGATGGCGCATTGGCATCGCGCGCTGTGGCTGTCATCGATGGCGACAGGGGACGCCATTGTGAGCCTATCGCCCGAGGGTATGGGCGCGTCTTGGCGGCGCGCCTACGGGACGCCCGTTTCTTCATGGAACGCGACGCCCGTCATGGCATGGCGTTCTTTCTAGAGGAACGGCTTCCCTACCTTGCCTATCACCAAGATTTAGGGTCTCTACGGGATAAATCCTTGCGTATGGCGGCATTGGTAACGCGCCTTTGCGCTATGCTCTCTATGGAGAGCAAGGATGCCTATCAAGCCGCCCTTTACGCTAAAGCCGACCTATCATCACAGATGGTGCAGGAATTCCCGTCACTACAAGGCATTATGGGGGGGCTTTACATCACGAGGGACAAGGCGATGACATCGTCCATCAGTCGCGCCATCACAGAACATTATCAGCCACAGGCAGAGGAACAGGCATGCCCCTCAACGAAGGAAGGCATGGTCGTTGCCCTTGCCGACAAAATCGACCATCTCGTAGGATTTTGGGGCGTGGGCATGAAACCAACAGCCTCTAAAGACCCCTATGCCTTGCGCCGCGCATGTCTTGGCGTGATACGTCTTTGCCTTGCCATCAGCCATGCCCACAGAGATGACAGGCATACGGGGGATAGCCACAAGCGCGATGACACAGCGAGTGCCTGTGCCTCTCCCGTGTCTGTTTCTGTGCTCTCTCTCTTCCGTCAGAGCCATACCCTCTATCAAGAACACGCCATGCTCAAAGAGAGCCCTCTGGACGAAGAGGGCTTGCTCGCCTTTGTCTTAGGGCGCTTACGTCCCTTTCTACAGGGACATGTGCGCCACACGGAATGTATCGATGCCGTGCTTGTGCCTGTGGAAACCCATGAGACAACAGAGGCAACGCCACGTCCCCTATGGCATGGCGATATGGCCTTGTTGTGTGCGCGCATTCATGTGTTGGACAGATTTCTCGAAGACGATAAGGGCGCTCTTGTGCGTCAATTATATCGCCGTGCCGAACGTATGCTCTCGCCTATGGTGGCGCGGGGGGCGGGACAGGCTGGTGCGACATCCTCCTCCCCCCGCGTTTCCCATGCCATTCGCCCCTCTCTGTTTGCCGCTGGCGCTGAAGGCGCGCATGAACAGAAGCTCCATGATGTCTATCTGTCTATGGTGGAACAGCAAAAAAGGCTGGATGGGCAGTATGGCGCTGAGTCCTTGACATCTCTCTTGTGTGGGCTTGCTACCTTACAAGAGCCTCTCAACGCTTTTTTCGATGGCGTGAAAGTGCATTGTGACGACAAGGCACAGAGGGATAATCGTCTGGCTCTTGTGTCGTCTGTGTGCGGGCTGTTCGACTCCGTTGTCGATTTCAAGGCGCTCCAGAATCGCCAAGCCCCTGAGACGTGATTATGTGACATGATTATGTGGCATGGTTGTGTGGTGTCGGTATGTGGCATAGGTATCATGTGTAGATGAATGTTCCGCCCCGAGTCTCTTTAGAGGACATACGCTTTGATGTGAAGGGGGGAGGAAAAGCTCTCCTTGCCTCTGTCCTTAATCAATTTGAAGGCCATTGGTTACGTGCCTCTTCGCGCCGCCATCATCTCGGGCTTTTGCTCGATGAGGCGCATCTTATGTCCTATGAGGAGAGTGGCTATGTTCTTGGGGTGACGGGCGCGCCCGGCGTGGGCAAATCGACTTTGATAGGGCAGATGCTCGTGCGGTGGGCGCGACAACAACGCTCTATGGCGGTGGTGGCTATTGACCCGTCTTCCCCTGTGAGTGGTGGCTCTCTTCTTGGTGACAGGGTGCGTTTTCGCCATCATCTAGACCATAGAGGCATGGCGACGCCCCTCTTTATTCGCTCTTGTGCCGCGCGAGACCAGTTGGGTGGTATTGCGCACTCTACGTTCTTCATGACGCTTCTGCTACGTAGCCTCTTCGATATCGTCATTGTTGAAACGGTGGGGGTGGGACAATCAGAGACAGACATACGCCATTGCACTGACCTCGTGATGCTCTGCCTTCAGCCACAGGCTGGCGATAGTCTCCAATTCCTCAAGGCGGGGATTATGGAAATTCCCGACATTATCCTCATGACAAAGAGCGACTTAGACAAGGGACAAAAGAGTTATGGTGATATGGTGTCGGCTCTTTCTTTGCAGGGGGGCGCGAACGACATACGTCTGTGTTCTGTCTCGACACACGCCCATGATAAGGATAGGCACGTCGATGGGCTGTTGGCACAGATAGAGGACGCCATCCGTGTCAAACAGCAAGATGGCGCTGTTCCCTTGCGTGCCAGACGCGCGCGTCAGATACGCCATTGGCTTGAGCGTCTTATCCGAGAACGTTGCGGTGTGGCGTTTCTCGAACATAGCAAAGCCCACCAATTGATAACGTCAGAGGATATAGAGAACCGTCCCTTTCACACATTGACGACCCTTCTCACCCAAGAGGAGCAACGTTTTCACAAGCCGTCTTCCTTGTAAGTGAGGCGATGGCCTGTCTTGTCATAGCGCCATGCGCCTTCTGTTCCGTCCCCTTCCAGAGGGGGGCTGTCGATTCGTATCAAGGCCATGCCATAGGGACGTTGATAATGGCGTAACGTCCCTCTCTCTTTCCCGTGATAAAAGAGGGTGAGGGGTGTCGTGTCTTGGGCATGGAGGGCTTCACGTGGGAGGTCGCCTAGGGAAAAACAGCGCAAGTGATAACGCCTTTTGCTTCGGTGCTTGATACGGGCTGTGACTTCTTGGCCGATGTAACACCCCTTATCCCAGCTGATGGCATGGAGCGAGTCCATGTTGTTATCGAGGGGGAGGCTGACGCCAGACTCGAAATCGGGTATGCCTTGTGGCAACGTATGGATAAGGCGAAAGCGGG
Source organism: Alphaproteobacteria bacterium GM7ARS4 (assembly GCA_014332745.1). Taxonomy (NCBI): domain Bacteria; kingdom Pseudomonadati; phylum Pseudomonadota; class Alphaproteobacteria; species Alphaproteobacteria bacterium GM7ARS4. The sequence goes on from JACONL010000001.1 coordinate 430,605, forward strand.
TATAGACATCGAGAGCTGTGCGCGGGACGTTGCGCTCTGTCATCATGGTCTCGAACGCGCTCAGCATGGCATGTGGCTGACACACCCGCACGCCTCCTATCCTATGGCGTGGGTCATAATAGAAAATCCTGTCTTGATGGCGTCTCGTGACAGCGTCATACCCTTCATGTCGTACATGGGGCGGGGGCATATTGAGAGGGAGATGATGCGTCACCGCCTCTTCGTCAGCGCCAAAAATAACAGCGCTCACAAGGTCGCCCCTATCGATGGTGAGCTGCGCGCCTAAACGATAGCGTTGGAGCGTCGTTGTCAGAGACTCCCTGTGCGCCTCGTGGCATTCAAGGAGCATGCCATGGTCGCCCTCTTTCACAAGAAAAAAATCATAAAGGACACGCCCCTGCGGTGTCAGCAACGCCCCCCATGCGCTTCTGTCATCCGTCACATGTGTCACATCGCATGTGATAAGCCTCTGGAGGAAGGTCACGCACGCTGGCCCACGAAGGCGTATGAAGGCTCTTGTCTCGTCGAGACACCACGCCACATGAGGAATCAGCGCTGGGGAGATAGGCTTCATGGGTGAGCGTCAGGAGGAGGATGGGGTCGCCATCCTCGATGTGATGGTAGAGAGCATATCATAGACGCATGGGACTCCGTCATAGATAAGGGCTGTATAGATTTGGAGCATATCGGCGCCAGCGTTCAGGCGTTCATAGGCATCGTCTCCATCCATGAGCCCGCCACTGCTGATAAGTGTCAGCTGTCCCTTATATGTCTGTCGCGCCTTATGGACGTGGCGTAGTGCTGTGAGGGCGTGGCTTGTCAAGGGCTTGCCTGAGACGCCACATGTGATGGGTGATGTGGTGCGTGGTGGCGTATAGGGACGGGGAATGCTATTGCCAATGATGAGTCCATGCAGGCGATGTTTGAGGGCATGGTGGGTGATGGCGTCATAGGTCTCCTTGTCTAGCGTCAAGGGAATTTTGATAAAGAGGGGATAGGGACAAAGGGGCATGCTCGCCTTTAGGAGTCGCGCCAAAGGGGCGAGGGCGTTTTGGAAAAACATATCGGGCGTGTGGGATATGTTGGGACATGAGAGATTGAGGGCGACATAGTCGATGACTGGCTTTTCTCTGCTGAGGCGTGTGAGGGAGTCTGTGATGTCGCCGATGATGTCTTGCTCTGTTGTTTTTGTGTGACCATAGCCGAGACTGAGGCCAACGAGTTTATCTTGTGCGCGTCGTCTTGTCTGTAATCGTGGGATGATGGCGTCGATGCCGTCATTGTTGAGGCCGTATCGGTTGTGGATAGTGTGGGGTGGGGCGCGAAAAAGGCGCGGGCGTGAGTTGCCTTTTTGTCGTTGGCGTGTCACCGTCCCTACCTCTAGGCCGCTGAGAGGCGAGGCAAGGAGCGGGGCGACGGCGCTGGCGTTTTTGTCAAACCCAGCGGCGAGCATGATGGGATGGGCGAGTGTCTTGCCACAGAGGGTGCGCGCTAAAGATGGATGAAGGGATGGTCGGGGAAGTGCGAGAACACGCCCTAACCCCATACGCAACGCCACAAGGCTCATGGCATGGGCTGTCTCTTCGTCTAAGCTATGGGCATAAGACAGAGCGAGACGATTGAGAAAGCGTCTGATAGGATAGCGTTTGGCACAGCCGTTATTCTCATGCGTGTCCCCATGCGCACAGCTTGTGTGTTGTGCGTTATGCTGTGTCTCCCGTTTCTTCAGGGGGAGCGTGGGGCTATAGAGCATCATGGCGCATGGTCCTTTTTCGTCATCATACCACACTGAGAGGGATAGCACTATCTCTTGTGTGTCTTTTTATGCTAGGATGGGACAAAGAGCATGGCATGGCATGCCCCTGTGGCTCAATTGGTAGAGCGACCGCCTTGTAAGCGGTAGGTTACAGGTTCAAGTCCTGTCGGGGGCACCCTTCGCTTTGTTTCTTTCTCCTCGTTGTAGGCGTTGTGGCCATTCGTTGCGTTTCGCCGCCCTGTCATAGAGGACGACATTGACGCTTGCCGCCAGATTCATAGAGATTTGGGTGGGGACATAGATCGCATGGTGGCATGCTTTGACGATGTTTGGCGCTAATGTTCCATTTTCGGGACCGAAGATGTAAAAGGCGCGTTCGGGGTGGACGTAGTGAGGCAAGGGGCATGCGCCTTCGATGAAATCAACGGCAACAGGCGTGCAATTGATGGGAAGCGCCGTGAAAATATCCTCCACAATGACAACGGGGATATGACGATGACTACGTAGTGTGTCTTGTCCTCCTAAGGCGAGCCGTCCTCCCTGCCTTAAGACGACTAAATTTGCTTCATAGACGCCACATGCGCGCAAGACAGCGCCCACATTCTCTTCGAATCGAGGTTGCTCCAGAGCAACGCAATAATAGCCGCGCCTTGACGTCTTTGCACGCGCTTGCCATCCACAGACGCCATGAGGTGTGTCCATGCTAGGCCAGTGACAGCATAGGGCCTAAGGCGTTGCCTCCTATGATATGGGCATGGACATGGGCAACCTCCTGCCCGCCATGTTGTCCCTGATTGATAATGACACGATAGCCATGCTCTTCGAGACTCATGAGGGATGCGACTTTGCCAATGGCGCGCACCAATGCCGTTATCTCTGTATCCGTGCCGTTATGGGCAAAATCGGACATGGTGTCATAAGCACCCTTTGGAATGACAAGGACATGGACATCCGCCAAGGGGCGAATGTCATGGAAAGCGATGACATGGTCATCTTCATAGACTTTCTTGGCTGGCAATGTGCCACGCACGATTTGGGCAAAAATGTTTGATGAATCATAGGGCATAGCATCGCACCTCTTCTTCTGTTGATGGCACACATGAATATGGTGTGTGTGGGATATGGTGTGTGTGGGTCTACGGGCTTTATAGACGCTCAGGCGTGTCACTGCAAGAGTCCCTTGACAACCAATGTCCATGAGACATACTACGGGAGTCTTTCCCATAAGGAGCGGGTGGCATGCGATGAAGAGATGTGCCTTTGACAATGATATAAGGTGTGGCAACTGCATCGATGTGATGGGCGCTATGGAAGAAAACTCTGTCCATCTCATCGCCACAGACCCGCCATATGGTATTGATGGCATGGATGCCCGTTGGGACGACACCAAACTGCGACAAAAAGCGAACAAGGCTGGCGTTGTTGGTGGCTTGCCTGTGGGGATGAAGTTCGATAAAAAACAAGGTGAAGATTTACAGGCTTTTTTCGAAAAGGTCGCAGAGCAGTCTATTAAGGTCTTGCGACATGGTGGCTTCTTCATAGCATTCAGTAGCCCGCGCCTTTCTCACAGAATCGCTATCGCCTTAGAAAATGTCGGCTTCGAGATACGCGACCTATATGCTTGGCACTATACGAGAGCACAAGGCAAAGCCTTCGGCATGGAGCATTTTGTCCGCAAAATGAATAAGAGCGACAAAGAAAAACAGAGTATCCTAGAAAAGCTTGGCGGGAGAAAAACAGCGCAATTGCGCCCTCAATTCGAGCCAATCATCATCGCGCAAAAACCAACGCAAGGCACGCTCATAGAAAATTGGTTAGCGTGGGAAACAGGGCTCATCGACTTAAACAATACGACATTGAATGGCCATACGCCATCTACCCTGCTACATGTGGAAAAACCTTTCAGGGAGAAGTACAATCGTCACCTGACGGTGAAGCCTGTCGCCCTCATGGAAACACTCATACGGCTGTTCTCAAAGGAAGGGCAAGTCGTCCTTGACCCGTTTATGGGGAGTGGAACAACCTTGCTTGCCACAAGAAATACCAACAGGAGGGGTATCGGCATAGACATCCATCAGGACTATATAAGCCTTGCAAAAAAACGATTGGAGGAGCAAGGCGCTCAGCCAGCTATAGGGGACGTGGCGTCCTCAGCAAGAACATCATCAATGGAGCGATGACGCCTGTGGGACTCTTATCTCTCACGCCCTCATTGTTTCGTCCGTTCCGCTTTTTCCACGAGGCCTGAGCGGGCAAAACGTTGCTCGAGGGTCTCCCATACGGCTGACGGCTCAACATCACATTGAGCCCACAGGACAAGCATATGATAGAGCATGTCAGCGCTCTCTTGGGTGAGCTCTGTTTTTGTGCCTGTGAGAGCAGCGAGGAGGACTTCCATATGCTCTTCACCCAATTTACGCACGCATAGCGCCCGCCCACCAGCGAGCAATTGCGCCGTATAAGAACGCGCTGTATCACCATGACGCTGGCGCTGTCGGATACGCGCAAAGAGCCTCTCTAAAACATGGGGGGGGACATGCGTCGGTCGATTTGGCTTTACAGACATCACCTATCCCCTATAATGGCGTTTCATATCTACTTACTCTGTTTTTCACGTTTGTAAAAGGAGTCACTGCCATGAGTTTAGACAAGCAAGATTTAGAGCGTCACCGCCAAGATTGGAATCTCTTTATGGGGATTGTCATATGGTCGTCTGTCGTCACGGCCATCATCCTTGTGGGACTTGGTCTCTACTTGTCGCCATGACTCGGGCGACATGCTGGTCGCTAAGAACATTGTCATGAGCGCTATCAGTATATCACGGGTGGCGACGTCAAGGGCGCGCTTTGGCGGGAAAGAAAAACGCAATCTCGCGTTGGGCGTTCTCTAGGGAGTCAGAGCCGTGGAGGGCGTTGCTCTCTTTTGAAAAGCCGTATCGCTTACGCAAGGTCTCTCTCTTCTCCGTTGTGGGGTCTGTGTTGCCGATGTCTTGACGCCATGCCTGTACCGCATTCTCTTTCTCGAGAACATAGACGATGATGTCATGGGATGTCATGAAGGAACAGAGGCTATCGAAAAATGGCCTGTCTTTATGCTCGCCATAGAATTCCTCCGCCTGTTGCCTTGTCAATGTGAGGCGCGCATCTTTGACGATGGTGTAGCCTCTCTCTCGAATGTCTTTTGTGATACTCTCTTGAAAGTTGCGGAGAACAGCATCGGGTTTGATAATACAAAGTGTTCTCTCATGCGTTCTTTCGGGCGTTCTTTTGGTCATGGTCTGTCTCCTTGCTCTGTGGCGTGGTGTTCTTTGTCGGTCATTTTGTCGGTTATGGGGATATGATGCCATGCCTTTCCCGTATGTCGATAGGCTTTCATGGTATCCTGTTGTCCCCATGCGTTTTGGCATTGGGCAAGATAGGCTTCATCTGTCCCGTCGTTTTTATGGTCTATCAAGAGAACAAAACGTTCGTAGGCGTGTCTATGGGCTTGGAAAAATGTGGCTTGTGAGTCTTGTGTCGTTGGGAGGGCGTCCCCATAGGTGACGAGGACGTGGGGTGTGTGTTCCTTGGCATTTGGGGGATGGCGTGATGTCTCTTGTGAGGATGTGAGCCATATAGGCTGATAGTTTGGCATGCCGTCTTCGTGATTGCCATGGGGAAGGAATGTGTTCCTTCCCAATGTCCACAGTTGGGCGGTGAGGTCATGGTCTTGTTCCTGATGGGCACAGAGCACAACCACCCGATGTGGCGGGTTAGCGTCAATGATTTTGAGCAGGAGCTTATAGAGGATGGCAGGGTGATGTTCTCGCGCCGCGATGTAAAACGTCGCGCGCTGTGAGGAGGGAGTCATGACTCATAATGTTGGGAGACGAGGCGGTCGAGGAGACGCACACCGAATCCACTGGCGCCATAGGGGCTGAGGAAGGAGGGCTTTTTGTGATATGTGACGCCAGCGATGTCGATATGGGCCCATGCCATGTCTTTATGGACGAATCGTTGGAGAAATTGGGCGGCGGTAATACTGCCAGCTGAACGTTGATTGGTGACATTTTGCATATCCGCCACCTTGCTATCGAGCATTTTGTCGTATGCCTTGTGAAGAGGCATACGCCACACTTTTTCATTGATATGGCGTCCCACGTCTGTCAATTGGTTGGCGAGAGTATCATCATTGCTGAAGAATCCGGCATATTCATAGCCTAAGGCGATAACCATCGCCCCTGTCAATGTCGCTAAATCCACAATCATGCGGGGTGTGATATGGTCTTGGGCGTAGGATAGGAGGTCGGCAAGGACGAGACGTCCTTCGGCATCTGTATTGAGGACTTCGATGCTCTTACCAGCCCGTGATATGACGATGTCGCTAGGACGTTGCGCCGTTCCCGACACGGCATTTTCCACAAGGCCAACAATACCAACGGCATGCACCGATGCCTTGCGCGCCGCAAGAGCATGGAGCAGTCCCGCCACAACGCCCGCACCCCCCATATCGCTCTTCATTTCTTCCATACCCGCTGACGGCTTCAATGACACACCTCCTGTGTCGAACGTCACGCCCTTGCCAATGAAGGTCACGGGACGGGTTTGGTCCTTTCCTGTGCTTCCTCGCCACCTCATCACGACCATAGAGGGGGGATACACGCTTCCCTGCGCGACGCCGAGCATGGCGCGCATGCCTTCCTTCTCTAAAGAGACGTTGTCATGGAGAGAAACCTCCACCCCCAACGCCTCCAACGCCCGAAGACGTTCAGCAAAGGCCGGTGGTGTGAGGATGTTGGGAGGTTCATTGACAAGGTCACGGGTGAGGGCGACGCCATCGAGGACGTTCTTCTCCTTCTCCCACCTGTCGGCGCACGCTGACGCATGGGCGCTCTCAATGGTGAGCGTCTCTAGCTCGCGCCTGTCGGACTCGTCCTTTGAGGCGATGTAAGAGTCGAAGCGATATGTCATCAGACTCACACCGCTTGCCCATGTCACAAGCTGGTCTGCGGAAAACACGCCATCCATAAAGACTGCTAGAAGGGAGCGCGCCCCCAATGCCTGTGCTTGCTTAGCGCAACAGCGCGCTGCCTTCTCCACAGCCTCCACATCAAGGGAGTCCTTTTTCCCAAACCCTAAGACAAGAATGACATGGAATGCCGTGACGCCATCGGGAGGCGATAAAACCATATGCTCGCCACTCTTCCCGCGAAAACGACATGCCTCGATATGGGCTAACACGCCACGATAGAGAGACGGGTCTCCTACGACACCCGTCATATCCAGAGATTCATCCTCGAACATAGGAAGAACAAGGACATCCCCTGCCCATGTCTCCCGTTTTTTTTGACTATCACGAAAAGAGCATTTAATCATCAATAGACGAATCACCCATTGTCATATATACTGCGAGACGACAGCACGCCACGGACTTTACCATAGAATCGCATGTCCTTTTTTTCAAGATATTCTTTTCCTTTCTTTGCAAAGAAGAAGGCTCGAGGCATAAAACATCACGTCATCGACCGTTACATCGTGTGGTATGGGATGGGCATGTTTCTCTTCGTCGTCTTTGTGCTTTTGTTCTTGGCGATTTTAGGGAAATCCATGAGTCTTCTCAACTTCATTATCGACTATGGGGCGTCAGCCACAGCGATTCTTCCCCTTTTTTTGTTCCTCATGCCGTCTCTTATCAGCGTCATGATGCCGTTTGCCTGCGCCGTGGCGGTGATCTACGTGTATCATCAATTGGAGGTCAATAGCGAGCTCACGGTCATGCGCGCCAGTGGCTTATCCAATATGCGTCTGGCGCGTCCCATGTTTGTCATGTCTGGCGCGCTTGTTCTCTTAGGGATTTTATTGTCCTTTTATATCGTGCCGATGAGTCATTCTATGTTTCGCGACTTGCGTCACGATTTGCGTCAAAATGCGGCGTATGTTCCTATCCGTGAAGGGCGCTTCGTCGGTCTTGGCGATAATGTCATTATCTATGTGCCAAAAAAAGATAGGGAGGGCGCTGTCTCGCAGCTGTTCATCCATGACAATCGAGAAAAAGAGTATCCAGTGACGATCGTGGCACAAAAGGGCAATCTCATACGCACTGAGCATGGCATTCGCCTCAGGCTCATCGAAGGCTCACGGCAGAGATTGTCTCGAGAACATCTTGTGCTTGAAACCCTTGATTTTGAGGAATATGACATGCTCCTCTACAGCACCGATTATCAACGGCGACAGGTGAAAAAACCCACCGAATATACATTTCACGAACTTTTCTCACCGCCAAGCAAGAAGCAAGACGCGCTCTTTTCTGTGGAACGCCATAAGCGTCTCCTCGACTCTTCGCGTATCTTTCTCTATGCCCTCATCGCCGTGGTGTTTATGCTGACAGCACATCACTCGCGTCGCTACAATAAGAAACCCATTTTAGCGGCTGTCATCTGTATTGCCTTAGCGCAATTTGGCCTTATTGCCTCTTATTACTGGGCGTATCGCTTTCTCTGGGTCATCGCCATTCCTTATGTCTTGTGGCTGGTTATTGTGGGCGGTCTTCTTTATCACCTTCGATACCCTGAACGGACGTCAGCGTGGGCTGATGCCGTCTATCGTTGGCACAAAGACATCTATGGCGCTGTGGCGCGATGGCTGGTCAAGCGTGGCGTGATGGGCATGGCGAGGCGATAGCGTGTTCTGTCATGAGTTTGTTACCACCATTTTCTTCCACGTTGGGGGTGTATATGGCAAAGCGTTTTGCCTTTGTGCTCCTTGTGACGACTTTGTTTCTTTTGTTTGTCGTCTTTGTCGGTGAGTGGCTCGAGTGGATAAGGCGCGCAGGGACACGGACGGGCATTCCCCTCACGGCCAGTGCGGCGATGGCCGCATCGAAAATGCTTTTTTTCCTCCAGCGTTGGTGGTGGGTTCTGTCGTTGTCCTCTTTTTGAGTCCTGCGACGGCTTTCTCCATGAAGAATTTTTTAGACTTAGAAAATCGTTATTTTCGTGGCATTGATGGCGATATTGCCTTATCCCCTGCGGGCTTGTGGCTCAAGGAGACAAACGCATCAGAGAATGTCATTATCCATGCCCGACAGTTGAGTCGCCGTGATAATACGCTCTCTGATGTCAGCATGGTCTTTTTTGACTATGACAATCGCTTCTTGAAGAGATGGGACGCAAAGACGGCTCTCATAGAGAGCGGAGACGAGCATGATGGGGCTGGCGGGTATGACATATGGTCTTTGGACAATGTCCTCGTCACAAAGGCGGATGGCGTGTCGCGTCGAGTGGAAAAAATAGCCTATCCAGCAAAGACACGTTTCGATAAGATACAGGATAACTTCACGCCCCCTGAAGCCGTGTCGGTGTGGAATCTCTCTGCGTTCTCTCAGCTCATGGAAGAGACGGGTTTTTCGCCACGCCGTCACCTCATGTATTTTTACTTTCTTGTGATGTTGCCATTTTTCACGGCAGGGATGGGGGCGTTATCGGTCTTATGCGCGCTTATGATTCCTTTACGTGGTTTTGGAGGAATGTTCATTGTGTCTCTTGCCACCATCATCATAGGGTTCATCATTTTCATTTTTTCCGAATTTCTCTATGGGCGGGGCGAAGCGGAACAGATTCCGTTTTTCCTTGCGGCATCGATTCCTGTGGTCGTTGTCGTTGCCTTCAGTTCGTTACTCTTGTCTTATCGTGAGTCCTATCAATGAAAAAGGCATGGTATCGTGACTCTGGAGATGGGGGACGTATGGGGCGCTATGGTCTTGCTGTCGTGATGACGCTCTTGGGATATGGCATGGCACAAGGCGATGTGATGGCCAATGACGGGAACGAGGAGCAAAGCGACAAGCTCTATATTTCCGCAGAGTCGATGACGCACCTCAAGGAGAAGGGTCATGTCGTCGCTGAGGGGGATGTGCATATTGCCTATGGCGACTATGTCTTGACGGCACAGAAGGTCATTTTGATGAGGAAGAGTGACAAGGTGCTTGCTGAAGGCTCTGTGCGTTTGTTTTTTCCCTCTGGTGATGTCATGGTGTCTGAGCGGGCGGAACTCAGTCGAGATTTGAGCCGTGGCATTGTTCAAGCCGTGCAGATGGTCTTACGGCAGAAAGAGCGTGTCGCCGCTGTGAGTGGTGTGCTGACACCAGACGAGTCGCGCAAAATCGTTATGAAGAGGGCGGGATATACGCCTTGTGCCCGTTGTTCTTTGATAGGGGAATTCTATGCACCACCCACATGGGCTCTTTACGCTGAAACCGTCGAACATGACGACCGCAACCAAGAGATACGTTACTACCACGTCACCCTGACTCTCTTTGGTTTTCCTGTCTTTTACCTTCCTTATTACGCCCATCCCGACCCGCGGGTGAAACGTCGAAGTGGCTTCCTTCGTCCTATCTTTGGGCGTCACTCTCCTTTAGGTGTTTTTATCGGCATGCCGTATTATTTTGCGCCGACGCCATCTCTCGATGCGACCATGACACCTATATACTATCGCTTGACGGGATGGCTCTTTCAGGGGGAGATGCGGTGGAACACGCCACAAGGGGCGCTACTCGTTGAGGGCGCTGTCACCTCCGCCGCCTCTTTTGAGAGAACGGATCAATCAAGGATTACGAGGGGGTATGTCCATACGCGCGCCAATTTTGGTATCACGCCCCATATACGTTGGGGATGGGACGTCTATCACACCAGTGATGATACATTTTCCAAACTTTTTCGCATTGGCGAGAATTTACAGGTATTGAAGAGGGAAATTTACGGAGAGGGATTTTTTGGCAACAGCTATGTGGAAATACGCACCATGTCTTTTCAGGATTTACGTCCCTCTGCCAAAAAGGCGGAGCAAGCCGATGTCCTGCCGTTCTTCTCTTACCATTATGGGAGCGATAGGGGGACGAATGGCACGTCCTGGGCTATGGATGTGGAGTCCGTTCGTCTCGACCGCAACGATAGAGAGGATAAACAACGCCTGTCGACGGAATTGACGCTACACCAACCTTTCCTGCTCGAGTCTGGTCACAGGTTCGATGCGAAAGGCTTTTTACGCACGGATGCCTACTTTTTCGATTGGGAAGACACAGAGACACCAAACAACAAGCGCACCCTGTTTCGCTTTGTCCCTCGAGCATCGCTACGTTGGCGTTTTCCTATGGTGCATGTGGGCGATAAGGTGACATATATGATAGAGCCTTCTTGGTTGCTGGCTGTGGCGCCCAATGGGCTGAGGGATGACCGTATTACGGATGATGAGAGTATCGGCTTCGAGTGGAATCCATTGGCGCTCTTTGAGGAGAATCATTTGATAGGAAGCGATGTTCTCGAGTCGGGCAAACATGTCGATTATGGCGTGACATTCTCACAAGAAGGCAGTGACGGACTCTTTTATAGCGACATCTTTGTCGGTCAAAGCTATCGATTCGATAAGAGCACCGATTATGAACTTGGCTCAGGGCTCGATGACAGACTTTCCTACCTCCTCTTAGGCGGAAAATTCAGCCTGTTGCAACGTCTCACCCTCTCTTATGACGGCATTTTGCGTCCCAAAGGCGTGGATTGGCGGTCACATAAAGTTAACAGCGCTCTCTCTCTGGGCAGTATACGTATTACCTCCTCTTACAGCAAAATCGGAGAGAGGATTACAGCCCTTGGCAGACAAAGACGTAGTTCTCGAGGAGGCGGGCGAGAGGATATGACGCATGGTATTTCCTTCCCACTGGGGAGTGCTGTGAATGTCAGGGCTAGCATTAACTATGATATTACAGAACATCAGACATTGGACTACCGCTTTTCCTTCGTTCATCGTCCCTGTGATTGCTTGGAATGGGGAGTCGATTTTAGGAGAAACTTCACCCGTGATAGGGATTACGAGCCAAGTGATAGCATCAACTTTATTTTTAAACTAAAGCATCTGGGAGGGGCGTCTGTGCGCTAACACCCCATGGGACCTATGACGCACCCTATCACAAGATATATCACAACCCGCTGTCTCAGCGAAGGAGGCGGGCGGGGGCGCATGCGCTTTTTGGCATGGATGGCGCTTCTGTGTGGTGTCATATCTCATGGCGTACCTCATGGCTCAGCTGCCGATGGTATTGCCGCCATTGTCAATGACGAGGCTGTCACCCTTGGGGAGGTGGAACAGCGTATGACGCTCTTCATTAAGAGTCTAGACTTGGAGGACAGCAAGGCGTTACGTGATGACATTCGTCCTCGTGTGTTAGAGAATCTCATCTTGGAAATTCTTAAAAAGCAAGAGGCCGTGCGCGCCGCTGTGGACATTACGCCACAACAGATCAGTGATGCTCTTCGCCATTTAGAGCGTCTCAACAACGTCCCTGAGGGACAATTTGAGGACTATATGGACAAGCAAGGCTATGACCGTGCGGCATGGTTTGGCCAATTGGAAGCCCAACTCTATTGGGATAACTATGTGAGTTCTTTTTTGCGTCCTGAGGTGCGTGTGAGTGATGGCGAGATCGCCGATTTTCTACAATCTTACCAAAGTCGCGAAAAGCGTGATGAATATCTTATCAGTGAGATTTTTCTTCCTATCATTGACGAAGATGATAAGGCGACATCTATGGATACGGCTTTTCGTGTGTATGGAGTCTTGTCGGCCAGTCGGAATTTGGCGAATGAGTTTTCTCTTCTTGCGCGTCAGTATTCGCAATCAGCGTCGGCAGCGGCGGGAGGCAATATAGGATGGGTGAGTCTGGACGATATAGCACAAGAGCTACGAGATGCTGTGCAAAAGACATCTATCGGGCATATTCAAGGGCCGCTTATCGTGTCGGGGGGAGTCTATATTCTCTATGTTCGAGATAGGCGTCTTTTTGCTGAGGAAAATTCTCTTGGGGTTGCCCTGAGGCAGGTCTCTATTGACAAGGGGAGAGAGGATGCGCGCACCCATATCGAGGCAGCACAACGTATTGCCAAGCAACCTGGGCGCGCTTGTCCCATTGATGATGCCTATGACGCCATCGATGATATTCGTGTCTTGGATTTAGGCAAGATGGGGATAGAAGATTTGTCGGCGCTGTTTAAGAATGCTATCGAGGTGCTACCAGAGAGAGGCGTGACGGACATTTTAGAGACGTATGATAGCTATGCTTTCCTCAAATTATGCAAGCGGGAAACACGGCAAGTGGCTCTTCCCAGTCGGGATGTGGCCCATGAGCGTATCTTTTATCGACGTTTGGAGAGGCTTGTGCAGAAGCGTATTCGCGACTTGTGGCGGTCGTCCTATGTGGAAAGGCGTCTCTGATGGATGACGAGAGTCGTGCCATGCCTCCTATCGCTGTCACCATGGGAGAGCCGTCTGGCATTGCGCCCCAATTGAGCGTTGTCGCATGGCATCAGCTGAGTCGAGCCTATCATAGGCGGGAGACGTCTCAGGATGTCCCCTCTTTTTTCGTGATAGGTGATGTGGCGTGTCTCGAGCGGGCTGTCCGCATGCGTTTTTCCCATCCCGATGCCGTTCCCATACAACCCATCAGCCATCCTCGTGAAGCCCATGCCGTCTTTCCTGAGCGCCTTCCCGTCATTCCTCTTCCGTTGCAAGAGGAGGTGCGTTGGGGCGTGCCATGTCTCTCCCATCAAGAGCAGGTGTTATCCAGCATCGATACAGCATGTCGCTTTGTGCAACAAGGCCATGCGTCCGCCATTGTGACCAATCCCATCCACAAGGCATCGCTCTATGCTGCTGGCTGTTCTTTCCCCGGGCATACGGAGATGATGGCGCGTTACGGCGGTGGTACGCCTGTGATGATGTTATGTGATATTGAGGCATCATGGCGGGTTGCCTTGATAACGGGACATTGTCCCTTTGCCGATGTCATCGCCCAGCTCTCGCCTCAGCGCATTATGTCAAAAACGGCCATTGTCCACGACGCCCTTATCCGTGACTTTGCCATTGCGCGCCCGCGTCTCGCCCTTGCCGCCCTGAATCCCCATGCTGGCGAATCGGGACGCATGGGAACAGAAGAACAAACAATCCTCCAGCCCGCCATCGATATGCTCCGTCAGCGTTCCATCCACGTAGAAGGCCCCGTGCCAGCCGACACGCTCTTTTTATCCCACACGCATACCCCTTATGACGCCATCATCTGTCTCTATCACGACCAAGGGCTTATCCCCTTTAAGCTCTTATGCTTCGAGAGAGGCGTCAATGTGACACTCGGCATTCCTTTCATTCGCACATCGCCCGCCCATGGCGTTGCCTTCGATATTGTTGACTCAGGCACAGCGCGTGTTGAGAGCATCATAGCAGCGCTTTCTCTCGCATGGGGTTTGGCACAGAGACGCATGGCTGAGACAGCATGAGGGAAGACGCCCTGAAGGAAGACACCATGTGTCTTCCCTCCTCTTCTCTGTTGAGGAAAGCCTATGGTGTCATTCCTCGTCCCCATCGCGGACAGCATTTTCTCCTGAATGACCCTTTGTTATTGCGCATAGCGCGCGCCGCCCTTCCCTTGACGCATGCCGTTGTCTTCGATATTGGGGCGGGTATTGGCTCGCTCAGTCGCGCCCTTTTGCTCTTAGGCGCGCGCCATGTCTATGCCGTTGAGAATGATAGGCGCTGTCTCGATGCTCTCACGCTTTTATCGTCTCATGCGCAAAAACGTATGACGGTGCTTGCTGATGATGTTCTTCGCTTGGATATACCGCAGCTCGCCCGTCGCCATCGCCTCTCGCACCATCCTCTCAAGATTGTCGCCAATATCCCTTACCATCTCTCGTCTCCCCTCTTGGCGATGTGGCTACGTGAGAGCGCGTCCTATGGGGAGATCTTGATAACAGCGCAGAAAGAGTTGGTGAGTCGTCTCCATGCGACAGCAGGGCGTGATTATGGTCGCCTCTCGGTTGCCGTGCAGCGTGTTTTTCACGTGAAACCGCTCTTCATGATTCATAGGCGTAACTTCATGCCACCCCCAAAGGTTGATTCGCAACTCGTGATGTTGCGAAGGCGAGAAAAACCCCAGATGGATGTGGTTGAGGCTGATCTAGACAAGATTCTCCGTCTAGCCTTTGGCATGAGGCGTAAAATGCTTGCCACGTCTCTTGCTGGTCTTGAAGGAGGCGGCGCAAGGCTTTGCGCTGACGCCAACATCGATGGCACGTTGCGTCCGCAAGATGTGCCACCGCCATGTTTCTATCGTTTGGCGCAATGCTACACGGCTTCCCTCGGAAGGGTGTGAGGGGTGTGAGGGGTCTATCCCTTCCTCTGTTGAGAGGGGATAGTGTGAAGTGTGTGTATCCACGACTCCATGCCGATGAGTCGTTGTCTTTTGAGGCGTTCGGCGGCGAGAATGGCGCGCGCTTGGGCGATAGCCTCTGACAGGTCGTCATTGATAAGCACATAGTCATAGTGACGCCATCGGGCGATGTCTTGTTCTGCGTGCTGTAGGCGATAGGCGCTATTATCTTGGGACTCACCTTCATGTTCACGTTTCTTAAGCCTCTGTTCTAGGGCTTTGAGGGAGGGGGGAAGGATGAAGAGGCTGACGGTATGGTGGGGATGGTGGCGTTTGAGCGCTTGCGCGCCTTGCCAATCGATATCGAAGAGGACATCTTGTCCTTTTTGGAGGGAAGACGTCACGGGTTCTTTCAATGTCCCATAGTGATAGCCATAGACGTGCGCATGTTCGAGGAAGGCGTGGCGTTGGCACAATCTGTCGAATTGCGCTTTATCCATGAAGTGATAATGGACGCCTTCGATTTCAAAGGGACGGCGGGGACGGGTTGTCGCTGAGACAGAGAGCATAAGATGGTCAGAGCATTCTTGCGCTATCATGCCGCGGGAAATCGATGTTTTGCCGGCCCCCGATGGTGAGGAGATGACCATCATCATGCCTTGTCTTTCGATAGGGGCGTTTGCCATAGGTTCTTATCGTTCCTCTTCGCCGTCTTTCTTTTTGTTTTGATGTTGTCTTTGCCATGCGCGCCATTGCTCGACATTCTTTTGATGGTCTTCATAATTTTCGGCAAATGTATGCCCACCCGTGCCGTTGGCGACAAAAAAGAGTTCGTTGCTTGTGATGGGATGTGCCACCGCCTGCAAGGCATCTGCCCCTGGTAGGCAAATAGGCGAAGGGGGAAGCCCTTTGATACGGTAGGTATTCCATGCGCTGTGACGTCTGAGGTCGCTATAGAACAACGGGCGTCCAAGGGGCGTGCCTCCTGTGATTCCGTAGATGACTGTTGGGTCGGACTCGAGGCGCATGCCACGTCTGAGACGATTGTGAAAGACGGCGGCGATACGGGCGCGTTCCGATGCTTGTCCTGTCTCTTTTTCGACAATGGAGGCGAGGATGAGCATATCATAGGCTGTCTCGATGGGGAGGTCGTTGTCGCGCGTCTGCCATATCTTCTGGAGGGTCTCGTCCGCCTTGTCGCGCATGCGACGGATGAGGGTCGCACGTTGTTCGCCATGGCGATAGAGGTAGGTATCGGGGAATAACGCTCCTTCCCACAGATTGGACGGGACATGCCCGCGTAGGTTTTGTGTGTTATTGATGATGTCGATGGCTTGGGCGAGGCTATAGCCTTCTGGAATGGTGAGGCGTAGGAGGACAGAGCGTCCTTGTACCATCCTGTCGATGGCCTCGAGGAGGGATTGTTGCGGGTCTATGTGATATGTGCCAACCTTGAGGTCGTCATGGTCGCCTGTGATACGTAATGTGTAGAGAAAGGCGCTGGCATTGATGGGGATGTGGTTGCGTTGCATGCGCCTTGCGACACTGGCGGGGGTGTCGCCCGCTTCGATAACGAGGGTGAAGGGTTTGTCTATATGGCGCGCTAGAGGGCGTAAGAGGCTATCACCGATGACGAGGAAGGGGATAGCGATGGCGGCGACGAGGAGCGCGGTAAAAATATGGTGTTTCTTATACGAGACAAGGCATAAGGGTAGGGACATGGTCGATAACGGGAGAAAACACCGACGCCATAGGGCGCGTATGGTCTCTCTGAGGACGGCATATCGTTTTTTTCCGTCATATTTTTCTGTCATCATGGTCCCTTAGGGCGGTGGGGCAAAGATAAGTGTGGCGTTCGTGCCTCCGAAGCCAAAGGAATTGGAGAGCGTATAGCGTAGCTTTTTTGTGCGCGCTGTTTTTGCCACAAGGTCCATGTCTTGGCATGCGGGGTCGATGTTGTTGAGATTGATGGTGGGGGGGATGACGCCATCGCGCTGTGCGAGGATACAGAAGATAGCTTCCACACTCCCGGCGGCGCCTAAAAGGTGGCCGACAGAGGATTTTGTGGACGACATCGGGACATGTGAGGCATCATGGCCAAAGGCTTTGCGCACAGCATTGATTTCGACGCCATCGCCTAAAGGCGTGGAGGTACCGTGGGCGTTGATATAGCTGATGTCATCGGGGTTCAGCTGAGCGTTTCGTAGGGCGCTCCGCATGGCTTGCCATGCGCCTCGTCCTTCGGCATGGGGAGCAGTGATGTGATAGGCATCGCCAGAGAGTCCATAGCCTAAGACTTCAGCATAGATATGCGCGCCTCGTTTCTTGGCGTGGCTGTATGACTCGATGATGACGGCGCCAGCGCCATCGCCCATGACAAAGCCATCACGTTCTGTGTCCCAAGGCCTCGAGGCTTGGGTTGGCCGATCATTGAAGTTGGTCGAGAGGGCGCGCATAGCCGCAAAGCCACTGACGCCTAATGGATTAATGGCGGACTCAGCACCACCAGCGACAACGACATCGGCGTCGCCTCGTCTCACCAAGGCGGCAGCATCGCCTATGGCATGGGCGCCAGACGAACATGCCGTGACGAGAGACACATTGGGCCCCTGCCAGCCATGCTCGATAGAAATGCCGCCAGCCGCAAGGTTGATAAGAGAGGCTGGCACAAAAAAAGGCGACACGCGACGATGGCCTTTCTCATGAAGGGCAACAGCATTTTTGTAAATACCATCCAATCCTCCTATGCCAGAACCAAAGACGACACCACTTCGCGCGAGCTCTTCTTCATGAGAGGGTGTCCAGCCAGAATCTCTAATGGCTTGGGTGGCAGCGACACGCGCATAGACGATAAAAGGGTCTACATGCTTGCGTTCCCGCGCTGGAATCCAATCATCAGGACAAAAAACGTCTTCTTTGTCCTCATCATTTTGGCGCACAGGGATTTCACCAGCAATACGACAGCGCCACCCCTCCGTATCAAAGGAGCGAATGACATCGATACCACTCTCACCCTCTATCAGGCGTTTCCAACTCGCCTCGACACCGCATGCGAGAGGACATATCAAACCAAGCCCTGTGACGACAACACGTTCCGACATAAGAGACCATCCTGAGGCGTCTAAAGCGCCGTCTAAAGCATATGGACGAGACAGAAAACGATATTCGCCCTAGGACGCCTTGTTCTTTTCAAGAAAATCAATGGCGTTTTTCACCGTCTGTATCGTCGATGCCTGTTCGTCCGTGATCTCGCATTCGAATTCCTCTTCGAAAGCCATCACCAACTCCACCGTATCGAGGCTATCGGCACCAAGATCATCTATGAAACTGGCATCATCGACGACTTTTTCTTTCTCGACACCCAGTTGATCGACGATAATCTTTGTGACCCGTTCTTGTATTGTGCTCATGGCGACACTCCATAAATAAATCTATCGGGTTGCCCTCTCACTCATGGCTTCTATAGGAATTCTGTTTTCCTGTCAATGACTATCATGGACGCATGTGCCTCTATCTTTTCATCATCAGTGTCTCATGCCATCATCATCCCGCCATTGACATGGAGGGTTTCTCCAGTGATATAGGATGCCTGTTCGCTTGCTAGAAAGGCGACAGCTGTGGCGACATCATGGGGCTGTCCGAATCGTCCTATGGGGATATGGGCGCGCATGTCTTGCTTGAGCCTATCGTCAAGGGCGTCTGTCATGGGTGTCGTAATGAAGCCGGGGGCGATACAATTGACGGTGATATGGCGACGTGCCACTTCTTTTGCCAGAGAACGGCTGAATCCTTCCATGCCTGCTTTTGTGGCGCTATAGGCTGTTTGCCCGGCATTCCCCATGCGTCCAACGATGGACGAGATGCTGATAATGCGTCCCCAGCGTTTTTTCATCATAAGAGGCACGACGGCGCGACAGAGGCGAAAAAGGGCGGTGAGATTCGTCTCCACCACATCATGCCAATCACTATCTTTGAGCCGTAGGAGCAGCTGGTCGCGCGTCATCCCAGCATTATTGACAAGGATGTCGATGGTCTCTCTTTCCTCGAGAGCGCGTGTCGCTAACGCTTTTGGGGCATCCCGTTCTTTTGTTAAGTCTATGGGGATAAGGGTATAGTTTTTGTTGGCGAGGCTGTCGGCGCAAGAGGCTAGGGCTGTAGCATTGCGCCCTGTGAGGATGACATGAGCGCCTTGTCGGTTGAGTGTGTCGGCAATGGCTCTGCCAATACCGCCACTGGCGCCGGTGATGAGGGCTGTTTTCCCCGTGAGCGAAAAGAAAGGCTGTTCTAAGGACATGATTGAAGGCTCTCCCAGAGGGCGCATGTCGCACGGAGGCTTTTCTCGTCTCCCACATGGGAACAGGACAGGGTTGGGGCAATACGTTTCATCATGCCACAGAGGATCGGTCGAGGCCCATACTCTATAAACATCTCTGTTCCTTTATCCTGAAGGTAGAGCATGGAGTCGCGCCAACGGACCATGGCGGTGATTTGTTCCACCAATCGTTTCCGTATGGAGTCGCCATGACATTCTTCCCGCGCTGTCACGTTGGAGATAATGGGCGGTGTGGGGTCTTTCAATTCTGTTTGCGCTAACGCCTCTGCCATCGTCTCAGCGGCTGGTTGCATCAAGGGGCAATGGAAAGGTGCGCTGACATTGAGGGGAAGAACCTTCTTTGCGCCATGTTTTTCTGCTTCTCTTTGTGCGTGGGCAACGCTGGCTTTATCGCCGGCGATGACGACTTGTCCAGGGGCATTATCATTGGCGGCGACACAACATCCTTGTGTCTCCTCACTGGCGATGCGCGCGCACGCCATGACGGCATCGATATCTAAGCCAAGGACAGCCGCCATCGAGCCTTCGCCTTCTGGGACAGCCTTCTGCATGGATTGGCCGCGCAAACGCAACAAGTGCGCGCATGCGGTGAGGTCAAGACTCCCCGCACAGACAAGCGCCGAATACTCACCCAAGGAATGTCCCGCATGGAATAAAGGCGCGCATGCGCCACCCGTCTCATGGTGAAAGCAACGATACGCCGCAACGCTCACCGCCATGATGGCTGGCTGGGCATTCATGGTTTGTCGCAACGATTCCTCCGTCCCCTCTGTCATCAGGCGAAACAGATATTGGGACAATGCCGAGTCAACTTCATCGAAGACAGCGCGCGCCTGCTCAAAGCCATCATAGAGCGCCTTGCCCATGCCGACATAATGGGATGCCTGTCCTGAAAATAAAAAACTGACACCCATGTTACCTACCACGACTCAATGATATGCCACCGATGACGATTTTCATGGTAACGCCCGTCCTCTCACCATACCCTTATGCCGTCGAGACGGATGTGTCAAGGTCTTCTTTGATGGATGAAGGCACAAGGTCGTCTAAGCTTCTGGGATAGGGAAATTGAGGGACGACACGTTCGACGGGAATGAAGCCTTCTTCGCCGCCAAGAAGATACTCCTTGAGGGACGTTTCCATAACACGAAGCATGGCGTGGGCCTGGCTGAAAGAAGGGGGCGCATGCTCTTGCTGAGAGGTCTCAGCACCTAAGGCACTGTTTGAAGCCTGTTGTGTGCGGGGGCGTTCCCATTGTCGAAGCATATGCTCTAATCGACGATAGTGGGCGTAAATCTCGCGACAACGTTCCAAGTGGAATTTTTGCATTCTGTAGAGCACCCAATGGTAGCTGCCTAAATTGTGGAGGGGAATCTTATGGATGATGGCCATTTGTGTGTATAAGAGGCGTGGATTGATGGTCGCCATGCCTTTATAGGGTGCGAAGTCGGGATGTTGTTGGATGACGTCATAGATGGCCATGAGGTCGGCAAAGACTCGACCATAAAGATCCATGATACGGGATGTGCCAAAGGCAAACACATCATGGATACGATGTTGATTGTCTGTGAAACAATGAAGGGCATTGAGGTCATAGCATGCCATGGGCTTGAGCTCTTTTAAGAAGAAAATGTCGCTTCTCATACGGACGACACAATCATAGACAAACCCATGGGCTTTCTCGAAGGCGCATTTGAGGCCATTGGCTATCTCGATGCTATAGAACATGGGAAGGGTGTTGAGGTATCTGTTCTTTTTTGGTGGGAAAGTCTCGGTGATAGCGTAGTGCGCATCGAGACGCCATGGCGGCGGGTCGTGTTTATCGCCTTCATCGAAATAGCCTCCCTGCTTCATGGGGTCTTCGATGATGACATGGCGCGGCGTCCATAGGGTATGGAGAAGGTCTTTGAGGGAGTCGATACCATAGCGCCAAAAGCCACGCATGAAGTGAATGGCCTCGATATTTTTTTGTCTCTCCATTGTCAGGGGGTAGGGGATATGGGCGAAGATATCGATATCCCATGTGGGATTCTTCTTGTGGAGGGATGTTCTATGGTTGTCGGCGCACTCTAAGATATGGCGTGGTTGTCCTGAATAGAGGAGCGCCATGCGTTTTCTTGGGCTTTTACGCGACTCTCCACGTGAACCTTTTGGGGGGCTTCCGTTTTCATGGTCTTCCTTTGGTGGTTGTGGGGAGGTGATTTCTAGAAACATGCTATGCTCTTTCTCATGATGTCTGCTGGGGTGGGAACGTCTTAGAAATGTTCCTTGCGCCATGCGGTGGACCATTGTTGGGCGGGGAGGGTGCTATCGAACAGACGATAGAGGGCGATAATATCCTCTTTCAAGGGGGCGATAGCCTCCCTGAGCGCCTTGACGTCATGCGGCGCTGGGGCGGGGGTGTCTTCATGGCGTGAGGCGTTGTGTTTTGTTTTGCGTAAACGTTGTTTGATATGCTCTATGTGCTGTTGTAGGGCGCGAACTCTTTGTGGCACGTCTCGTTGGAGGCTTTTTTCCCTCTCGTCATAGAGGTAGAGAGCGGGTATGTGGTCATGGCGATAGCTTAAGGGGGTGAGGCTCTCTAGAGAGAGACGGCTATCGTGATGGGCGTCTTGGCGACTGGTGGGCGAGGGGGATGATGTGAGGAGGGAGGGGAGATGTTTAAAGAGTCGCCCATAAATGTCCATAGATGAAGAACGCCCAAAGGCGCAAGCCATTGTCAGAGATGGCTCTCGAGGCACAAAAATATCAGATGGCAGGCTGGTGGGGAGGATGAAGGCGCTTGTATGGGGGAAGATAACATCCATACGCATGCACAGAGTCGCATCATAGGAGAAGGCGTCCTTCTTTTCTGTTATCGATTTGAGGGTGCTGGCGATGTCGATGCCATAGGCTGTGAGGACGTCGCGCCAAAATGCTGGCCTTGCGCCTTTTGTTAAGACGTGGGAGGCGCATGCGCTCAGCACATCTTGGTGGTAAGGCTGACGACATGCCATAGAGGTGTGGGGGGAGGTGTGGGGCGGTGTGCGTTCTTGAGGCGTATGGAGGGTCTTGGGAGAGGGAGGATGTTCTATCACCAAGCCTTTTGGT
Source organism: Alphaproteobacteria bacterium GM7ARS4 (assembly GCA_014332745.1). Lineage (NCBI taxonomy): Bacteria > Pseudomonadati > Pseudomonadota > Alphaproteobacteria > Alphaproteobacteria bacterium GM7ARS4. The sequence goes on from JACONL010000001.1 coordinate 452,957, forward strand.
CGCCACATGGCGTTGATTAATCGGGTCAGGCTGGGTATGCCATAGGGCCATGGTGATGCTCTGTGGAGGGTCTCTGTGGGGGTGTCTGTGTCCTCATGTTCTGTCTCCCTCTTGTATGCTGGGGGGCAGAAGAGATGGGCAAAGACATCAATATCCCATGAGGGGTTAGGGTCTCTGATGGCAGAGAGATGGCTTTGGTGGCATAGATGCATGCAATAGGGGGACGGCATGCCATAATAGAGGAGGGCGAGTTTCTTGTTTTTAGGCATGAGCGTTGGCTGGAGCGTTGGCATAAGCGTTGGCTGGGGAAATCCATATTGCAAACGTGTGCTGTCGTGCTGTAGTATAGCACATGCGTGAGGGTGAAGAGGACATGAACTGAGGGGCGGGGCGAGAGGCTTTATGATGGGCGGATGGTTTCATAGGAGAGGGAGGGGGAGAGGGGATAAGCTAGGGGATGTGCTTGTGGCGTTGGGGCGCGCGCCTTTTGTTCAGGCATTGTTGTGGGCGTGTGTATGCGTCCTTGCTGTATGGTCTATTGCGACCATCGCCTTTCATCGCGGTGAGCCTATCAACAGCCTGTGGCTTATGGTGGCGGCGTTATGCTGTGCCAGTTTAGGCTATCGTTTCTATAGCGCGTTTATTGCGGCGAAGGTGCTTGCTCTTGACCCTAGTCGTGTGACGCCGGCGGTGCGTCTGGAGGACGGGCATAACTATGTGCCGACAAATCGTTGGGTCGTGTTTGGGCATCATTTTGCGGCCATTGCTGGTCCTGGTCCTTTGATAGGGCCAACGTTAGCGGTGCAATTTGGCTATCTTCCGGGCACATTGTGGATTTTGATAGGGGCTGTGTTAGGCGGGTGTGTGCAGGACATGGTCGTCTTATTTTTCTCGACTCGTCGTGATGGGCGTTCTTTGGGGAAGATGGCGCGTGACGAGCTGGGTCCCTTTGTGGGCGGTGTTGCGCTTATCGGGTTGCTTGTCATTATGGTGATTCTCATTGCTGTTCTTGGCTTGGTCGTTGCCAATGCCATGAAGCATAGCCCGTGGGCGACGGCGACGGTGGCGTTGACGATTCCTATCGCCATCCTCATGGGCTTTCATATGCGTCGCGTGCGCCCCGGTCGTGTCATTGAAGGGACATTGATAGGCGTTGCGTTATTGCTCATGGCTGTTGTCGCTGGCGGTATGTTGGATACGCACGAGTCGTTGCGTCAGTGGTTCTATTTCGATGCGTCACAGATTGCGTTGATGTTGATCATCTACGGGTTTTTCGCCAGCGCTTTGCCTGTGTGGTTGCTCCTTGCTCCCCGTGATTATTTATCGACATTTATGAAGCTTGGCACGGTTGTCATGATGGCGTGTGCCATTATCATCTTGCGTCCAGATCTTCATATGCCAGCGCTCACCTCGTTCATTGATGGCAGTGGTCCTGTGTTTGCGGGTTCTGTTTTTCCCTTTGTCTTTATCACCATTGCGTGCGGCGCTATTTCTGGCTTTCATGCCCTTGTCTGTTCGGGGACAACGCCAAAAATGTTGAAGAGTGAGGGTGACATACGATTCATTGGCTATGGGGCGATGGCGGTGGAGATGTGTGTCGCCATTATGGCGGTCATTGCGGCATCTGTCCTAGAGCCCGGTGTCTATTTTGCCATCAATGCGCCTTCGAGTCTCACATCCTCTGACCCGACTGTCGCGGCGGCGGTGATCACGGGATGGGGATATGACGTGAGCGCGCCCCGCATGGAGGAATTAGCGCGTATGATGGGTGAAGAGACACTTTTTGCGCGCACGGGTGGCGCTCCCTCCCTTGCTGTCGGCATGGCGACTCTGTTTTCCTCTGTCACGGCAGAGCGTCTTATGGCGCTCTGGTATCATTTCGCCATTATGTTCGAGGCGCTCTTTATTTTGACGACTCTCGATGCGGGGACACGGGTGGGACGTTTCATGCTCCAGGATGTCCTCGCCCAAGTCTTTCCCCGCTTTCGTGATGTGAGTTGGACGCCCGGCGCCTTGCTGACGAGCGCCCTCTTTTGTGGCGCATGGGGGTATTTCCTTTATCACGGCACGCTCGACCCGCTGGGGGGGATTAATAGCCTCTGGCCCCTCTTTGGTATCTCAAATCAGATGCTTGGTGTCATGGCGCTCGCCATATGCACCATCCTCCTCGTGAAGCACCAAAAGGCGCGCTATGCATGGATAACGGCTTGCCCCATGGCGTGGATGTTGCTTGTGACGACAAGCGCGTCATGGCATAAAGTGTTTAGCGATGACAGACGCACAGGTTTTCTGAGCCACGCCCAATGGCTCGAGCAAGGCTTACGGGACGGCAGTCTTGCGCCCTCCCTACAGGAACAAGCCTACCAGCTCATCGCCAATGACTATATCAACACGGCATTGACGCTCTTCTTTGTCTTTGTCACATGGACGATCGTCTTGTCTGCCGTGAAAGCCTGTTGGCGCTCTATGGCGACACCCGCTGTATGGGCATCGCCTACAGCGCCATCATCCCGCTAAAGACGAGGCGCAAGGCAAAAGAGACCTCACGACAAAAATGACGGGGGGGATGATGGGGGGGACGACAGGAGACGCTGTTGCCATGCGCGCGGCCTATCGGTGCAGAGTCCAACACATAAGGGGGAAGGCAGCTGGTAGGGGGGTGTTTGCCACAATTCTGGTTTCACGAGGATACAGCGGGATGTATGGGGTTGGCGAGGATACGTCCATATGAAGCCTTTATGGGTGAGCGTATAGGCATCGCCTTCATGCCAAAAAAAGTCAAAGCCTAAATGCTTGTGCGTTGCACAGAAATGGAGGGCATCGATATTCTTACAATGAACCCATAGATAATGGCCACGTTCAGCAAGCCATGCATGGGTGATAGGATAGAGGGGAGCGTCATGCCCCAGAAACAAGGGAGTCTTTCCCGCCACATACCACATGTCAATTTCCACATCGAATCCCTGTGTATGGGCTTTATCGACATGGGTGGGGTGATTTTCTGTGGCGCTATTGACCCCGTCCACATTTGCCCTGTGGGCGATAATATGCATAGGCGCGGCGTCTATAGGGGGCCTTTGTAATGTTCTAGGAAATAGGTGAGGTCCTCAGGTGTTCCTAATCCCCACATGGTTTTGATATGTTGGATACGAATGTTCCGTCCATCCTCTATGGCGTGATTGAAGACGGGAGCGATATAAAATTCGTTATTGGTGCGTATGTCCTTCTCTATCATGCGTTTGGCATAGCGAACATAGTCGCGCCCCTCTTTCCAGAAATAGACGCCTGTTGTGGCATGATGGCTAATGGGTTTTTTCTCTGCCACTTCACTGACGAAGCCATTGTCGCCTAATTTGGCATAGCTCCATTTAGGGTGAATGCTCTCGAACGTGAGGATTCCCCCATGGATGTCTTTAGCAAAAAAACGACTCATGCATTTATGGGTATCCCACTCCATGAATTGGTCTGAGTTGGCAATAAGCAAGGGACGTCCATTGTCGATGTGCTTTTCCGCCAAGAGGGACGTGCATGCTGCTCCTTCTGTGAGCCCATCACATTGGACGATGGAACATTGAGGGGCTATCAGATTGAGCAAGTAATGCAAAGAATAGCGTTCATAATGTTCTTTTTGGACGATAAAAACATACTGTCCCTTGATATTGAGATTCTCAACGACAAGTTGAATCATAGGTTTGCCTGAGACTTCGATAAGCGGTTTTGGGAATGTGTAGCCTGCTTGCGTGAATCGTGACCCCAGTCCCGCCATGGGGATAAGGATCGTCATCTGTTCGTCCGTCCATGGGATGGGGGGTGCGCTATGGCTGGTGGCGAAGGTGTCTCGTATTTTCTCAAGCAACGCCTTATTCACATCCAGCCTGTTTTTCACATGGATAACATGGGCTTTGCTGTCATGGCCGCCTTGTAAGCCGACGGGACTATCTTCGACGATGATGGTCTTGTCGGGGATTGTTTTGAGCGCCATCATGCAACGCCAATACATTTCGGGGTGAGGCTTATCGCTGACGACATCTTCGGCGCTGATGACATAGTCGATAAACTCATGCAAGCCTAAGCGGGCGAGGAGAAGAGAGACGGTGTTGCGTATGCTGTTGCTGGCAACGGCTATTTTGTATCCTTCTTTGCGTAATTGCTGAAACACGCTGATAAGCTCGCCGTCCTTGCCTAAGAGGCGAAAGGCTTGGATGGTGGCATCTTGCTTGTCTTTCCATATGCGCTCATGGAGCGCTAAGGGCAGGTTTTTTGTCTGGGACAAGCGCCTCAGTTTTTCTCTTGTGGGCAGTCCATCATAGGTCGAGAGATGTTCTTGACGGCTGATGACATAGTCTTTGCCATGGGGGGCGAGGGCGGCATTGAGGGTGTCGAAATGGGTGTCGCGGCTATCGATAAGCACGCCATCCATATCGAAGATAACAAGGAGAGGATAGGCTCTTTCCATAGCGCTTCAAGGAGCAAGAGAGAGTCGGCGTTTTATGGACGCCACACGTCGTTGTAGGGCGTTCTGCTTATGGTATTTTTGATACCAGCGGTAGAGGACAACGGGGAGTTGTGTGGCGATGATGGGGATACCATGCCTGTGGAGAGTCGTGCTGAGAACGAATTCTGTAACGGGCCAGATCTCACCATGGGTGACATCCCTTTCTTGGTAGAAGGGAATGTCATGGGGAAGCCTCTCGCTTGTCATGGCAAAGACATCCATGGCTTTTGAGCTGCCGAAGGCGAAATTATCGCTAATGACGGGGTAAGACATCGTGCGGTAGGTCTTTCGATAGAGCATGCGGCGTTTGCAGTAGCGTAGCCCCTTAAAATGATAGCGTATGGTGAAGGGATAGTCGATGCCATAGACATGGTGACCTGTGGCGTCATACTCGTCAAGGATAAGGGGTTTGAGAAAATAACTATCGGTTCTGAGGCGTAGGACGCAGTCATAAGGCATCCCGCACTTTTTTTCATAGTCTTTTTTTAGGCGATTGGCTTGTTGTAATGAAGTGAAGAGGGACATGACGACAGGGATACGATATTTCTCGTGGAAGGCGTCAGAGACGTTGGGCAGGGAAAAAGTCTTAGGTTTTTCTGTGGTGAAGGCTTTGGGTTTCCATGTGGTGCGGATAAAGGGTTCTATATCTCTATCGCATGGCTGGAGATACGCATTATGGACAGCATCATTGGACAGGTCAGAGTCGGGGTCATACCAGATATGGGCAAAGACATCCTTATGCCATTGGGGATTTGGTTTATGGAGGCACTCTATGTGATTTTGTGCGCATGCTCTGAGATCTCTTGGTTGTCCCGAGTAGAGGATGGCGAGGCGCTTTTTGGTTGGGGGCATCGTGCAATGTCGAACAGGATAAGGCGGCGTTGGTATGGCAGGGGATGGCGATGACAGAGATGTTTTTCCAAGAAATACCCGCTCATATTGAGGGCATCAAAGATGTCTTGGCGTGATGGCTGTGGCGACAATGTCCTATGGTGCGCATAGTGGCATAGGAAGGGCGGGAGAGGCAAGAGTTTTCTTGCCCATGCTCTTCCTTTGTCGGCGCTGACGGCATGGCCGCTTTTAGGAGAGACATAGATAAGGTCGCGCGCATGGCATGGCGTGCCAGAGGCGCAATCCCTTAAATCCAGCCCATAACCCATCATGGCGAGGAAATCATATTCCCAACATGCGTATCGTTGGGCGACTCGCATGCTGTCGTTCTGTGAAGGATGTGAGGCGTGGAGTTGGCGGCGCAAGGCGCACAAACTATGATAGAGGGCGCTTTCTTTCTGTCGCGGTTGGGCGTGTTGACGCGCAAAGGTCAAGGCGCTGGCGAAACATGCGAGTGCTTGCGGGTGGTTATAGAGCGTCAGCTGGGGGGGTGTAGGCGCGCCATATTCTGGTGTGTGGGTGAAGAAGCCCATATGGGAGTCGAGACGGGCGCGCCATGTGAGAGTCAGGAGCGTGCCTGCTTGCCATGTGCTCATGCGTTTTTTACTACGTCCGCCATGGACGAATCCCGTATAGAGGCCATGGTGCTTCGACAAGACAGAGGCGATGCATGCCGATTCGCTGTGGCGTTTCACATCGAGCAGGAGGGCGTGGTCATGCCATGTTTTCATGGGGTCTCACCATAGGTGGGCGTATGGTGGGGTGTGTGAGGCGCATTCTTATTCTTGTGGACGCAGACGCGCAGGAAGAGCTGGACATCACGCTTGAGCTGTTGGGTGAGGGCTGAGCGGGCGCGCATACCGATGGCTTTGATACATGCGCCGCCTTTGCCGAGAACGATGGCTTTATGGCTTTCCTTCCCTAAGACGATACGTTGGCGTATGGTATAGCCTTTTTTGTCGTCATGCCACATATCGGTATAGACGTCGATGGCGTAGGGAATTTCATGGGCTAAGTGACGCATGAGCTGTTCACGGGTGAGTTCGCATGCGCGTTGTTGGAGTGTTTGGTCGCTCTGTGTGTCTGGTGGGTAGGGCCATGGCTGTGTGAGGGCGATGCTGTCCATATGGCGCGTGAGTTTTTCTAGTCCGCTGTTTGTGCGCGCCGATACCATCCAGAGCGATATGTCTGGGGCGTTTGTGTGTATTTTTTGCGCAAGGGGGAGCAATTTTTTTTTATCGATGCGGTCAATTTTATTGAGGACGACCATTTTTTTGTCAGTGGGGATGTCTTGTTGGCGCAGCTGATGGAGAAGATGGATGGGCGGAAGGCGTAGACAATCGATGAGGAGGAGGAGCGCTTCGCTTGTGTGAATGACGCGTCTTGCTGTTTTAAGCATCGCATGTTGGCGCGGTGTTTTGCTGTCGAAGAAGCCAGGACTATCGGTGAGGATGATTTGGCTCTTCCCATGATGGAGGATGGCGCGCAAGGACTCTCTTGTTGTCTGTGGCTTTGGCGTGGCGATGGAGACATAGTCGCCTATGAGGGCATTGACGAGGGTTGACTTGCCGGCGTTGGTGAGTCCGACAATACCGACCATGAGACTTTTTTGTTGGGTCTGGGGTGGGGGACGATGGGACACGAATGGATGTGTATGATAGAGTCTCAGTTTTGTTTGACGTCTTCGACAATATCCTTGATATGGGTCGAGATGAGATTGAAGGCGGCATCTTTTTCTGCTTGGCGCACATTATACCCTTGCCCTTTGGCGCGTAGCGAGCCGACGCGCACATTGACGGTGAAGGACATCAGTCCGTTGGTGTTTTGGGTTTTTCTCACCACGTTATAGAGCGGGAGATGGAGTCCGTCTTGTTTCATGGTCCATTCTTGGAGGGCTGTTTTTGCGTCTTTGGGGGCGGTATCGGGTTGGTTGAGAATATCGTCTTTCCATAATCGCCAGACGAGTCGTTTTGCGTGCGCCATGCCTCCGTCCAGATAGACGGCGCCGATGGCGGCTTCGATGGCGTCGGCGACGAGGCGTTCAGGCTTAATTTTTTCGATATTGGGCGTGTTCTGATTGGCGCTAAAGAGGATAGGCGTGATATGGTGGCGCGTTCCTATCTTATTGAGGCAGGATGATGATGCCAGATAGGCGCAGCGTCGCGACAGCTCACCCTCTTTGTCGCGGGGAAAGGAGTCATAGAGGAACATGGAGATAATCATGTTGAGGATACGGTCGCCTACGAATTCCAGCCTCTGAAATTCAGGATGTTCCCTGTTCCATGAGGCGTCATGCCATTTTTTATGGGTGAATTGATAGTCGAGCCACTCTTCCCATGCGCTTTTGGCATGGCGTCTTGTTCTAAAAAGAGACAATAGGCGCATATGTTGTCAGTCTGTCCTGTGCTTTGTTGCGTGATGTGTTAGCGTGGCGACATGAAGAAGCGTTCCTGTCGATAGGCTGTGAGCCACCGCCATAGGTTGAAGGGTTCTTCTTGCGTTCGGGGGATACGTGAGAAAAAGACCATGTCGAGGCGTCCTATCAAGTATTTCTTATGGACGAATCCCACATGGACGATGTCGCGACTATCGCTGGAGTCGTCGCGGTTATCGCCCATAAAGAAATAATGGTCTTCAGGCACTTTGATACGCGCTGTATCATCGAAGGCCGAGCGGTTGTTGCGTTCCAACGTTTTATAGGACACGGCGTTAGGCATGGTTTCTTCATAATGGTGATAGACATCATAGTGCAGGCCGACATAGTCGCTCCCATGGACTTCTCCTATATAGTGTCGTTGTATGGGCTGATCGTTAATATAGAGTAATCCCTTTTTCATTTGCACGAAGTCGCCGGGCAGACCGATGAGCCTTTTGACGTAGTCTTTATCTTGTTGTTTAGGATTGCGAAAGACGATCACATCGCCTCTTTCTGGCGTCGCGTCCTGCCCGATACGGCCACTGAAGAGAGGCGGACTGAAGGGTAAGGAATAGCGGGAATAGCCATAGGCATACTTCGAGACGAAGATATAGTCGCCTACAAGCAAGGACGGCACCATCGAGGTCGAGGGAATGGTGAAAGGCTCGAACAAAAAAGAGCGAATGGCAAGGGCTGTCAGGAGCGCAAAGACAAAGATACGCATGGGCTCACGCACAAGAGCATAGAGTGTCGACAAAAAACGCCAAACGGGTTGATAATCGCGGGGAGGTGAGGCCATAGCGCACATATTTTCCTATGCCTTCTTTCTATGGTAGGATGGGGTAGAATGCAAGTGTAAAATATCCGCAACATAGCGCATGGTTTGAGGGCGCATGACGTCATGGCGTTCGATGGAGGACAGGTCATACATACGCGAACACACAGATGGTCGAAGAGGGGACAAGAGGCATGCGCCCGCTTAGCGCATGTGTTGTCGTTGTTCTTGCGTCAAGGTGATGTTGTTGGCCTCTATGGCGTTTTAGGGGTGGGCAAGACGTATTTTGTGCGTTCTATGCTCTTGCGCTTGGCGGCGCATTATGGCGTTGTCCTCGATGCTGTTCCTAGTCCGAGCTATGCGCTCATGCAATGCTATGATATGGGTATGCTGTCCTTGTGGCATGTGGATCTCTATCGTGTGGAGTCGGTGCGTGCGTTAGAGGCGTTGGGGCTCGAGGAATGTCGTCAAGGGGGCATATGTCTCATCGAGTGGTTTGAGCATGGGAAGGAACTCTTTGCGGGTGAAGAGCGTTTAGAGATAACATTATCCTTTGCTGATGGCGATTGTGATAGACATATTGTGATGACAGCGTTTGGTGATGATTGGGTTGGTCGCTTGGGCGCCATAGAGGAGAAAATGCGAGAGGACGATGGTTCAAAAGGCGTTTGTTGATTTTGTCTGCCAGCAGGGATGGGCGAGTCCGACTCTCGAGCGTTTGGCGGGGGATGCGTCAGGGCGGCGTTATTGGCGGGTGCGTGGTGGGGTCGGGGGCGGGGGAGAGTCTAGAGATGATGTGTCTTCTCTTCCGTTGGTGCTTCTTGTCCATGCGCCTCCTCCTGAGGATGTGGGGACATTTTTTCGCGCTGGCCATTATTTGCGTTCTGTTGGTTTGCGCACGCCTCATGTCTATGTGTATGATTTTTCCCGTCACCTTGCGCTTATCGAGGATTTTGGCGAGAAAAACGTCTATGGCATGCTTTTGCGTGGCGGGCGGGCGGGGCGCAAGAGGATGCTCTATGAATGTGCCATAGATGTTTTGGCGACATTGCACAGCCGTTCGAAGGGGGATAAGCAGGCGTTATTTTTGCCTCCCTATGATATGGAGGCTTTACAGAGAGAACATCGCCTTTTTGTGGATTGGTATGTGTCAGCCTGTGGCGTGACATTGCGTGAGAAGGACAAGCAAAATTTTTTAGACAGGTGGCGCATGCTGTTAGACCCTGTGGTGCGGGGGTTGGAAGAGACGGGGGCGTGGGTGGTGACATTGCGGGATTTTCATGCGGATAACATCATGTTCCTTGCTGATGAGCTTCCGCCGCGCTGTTGTGGTTTATTGGACTTTCAAGATGCGGTGCGTGGGAGTGTGGCGTATGACGTTGTTTCTCTCTTGTATGATGTGCGTGTGCCACAGGACAGCGCTATGCGTCATGCCATGATGGAGCGTTATATGGCGTCTCTTCCTGAGGGAGAGAGGGAGACGTTTTTACATCATTGCGCTCTGTTCAATAGTCAGCGTCTTTGCAAAATAGCGGGGATTTTCATGCGCCTTGCCATGCGCGACAAGAAGGAGGGGTATCAGCACTATATGCCGAGGGTGATGGCGTTGTTGGAGGACTCGTTAGAGCATGCCAGTGTGGCGTCCATTAAGGAATGGTTCGAGCGTTATCTTCCTCGAGACAAGCGTCTTTTTCACAAGGAGCTTGTGGGTGAAGGTGACGGTTAAGTGGACGTGACGGGCGGTGCGTTTTCTCGGGGCATGATTTTATGTGCGGGGGAAGGGCGGCGTTTGCGTCCCCTCACGGCGTCTCTTGCAAAGCCTTTGATTGAGATACAGGGCAAGAGTTGCCTTGTGCGCGCCTTAGACCATATGAGTCGTTTTGGCATAGAATGTTGCGTTGTCAATGCGCGTCATCTTGCACAGCAGGTCAGTGCGTGTGTTGATGCCTATGGGGCGTCATGTCCCTCTATGTCCCTCCATGTGAGTGTGGAGGAGGAGTCATTGGAAAGTGGTGGGGGGGTGAAAAAGGCGCTTCCTCTCTTAGGCGACAAGCCTTTTTTTGTTGTCAATGGCGACATTGTGTGGCGGGAGGAGGGCGACAGCCATGTTTTTCAGCGTTTGGTGGAGCGATGGGATGGGAAGCGCATGGATATTGCGATGATGGTGCTCCCGACACCCGTTCCCATGCATGAGGAGTTGGTGGGGGATTTTGATATGGAGGAGTCATGGCGCGGCTGGGGGCGTTTGTTTCGAGGGAGCAAGCCTTTTTCCTATGTCTTTAGCGGGATACAATTGCTCTCACCCCATCTTTTTGCCGAGACTCAGGGGCTTGTGTCTTTTTCTTTGAGGCGTCTCTATGACGAGGCGTGGCGCAAGGGACGTCTCTATGGCGTGACCTATGGCGGCGTGTGGTATCACCTATCGAGCCTTGACCATGTGCGCGCCAGTGCGCAGTGGACGGGTTTATCGAGAGCGCCATAAAGGCGCGTAAAAGCCGATAAACGTCATGTGATTTTCTTGCGTCTCTGTCTTTCTTATGGTAAGGCATGGGGAGGCGTGGCGTGCGTCTGAGTGAGGGTGCGTTTTTGCGGCGACATTGTTTTTAGGATTTGGTTCATGGCATCGTCATCTGTTTTATCGAAGCGCTTTCCGTTGCGTTATGCCCGTGCGTTGTATGGTGTGGCGCGCAAGGAGGGTGTATTGGATGATGTCGTGCGTGACGGCGATTCATTGCAGGCGTTGGTAGAGACGAGGGGCGTGCGTCCTTTGTTATCACATCCTTTATTGAACGAGGCGGCGCGCAAGGCGGTTGTTGTTTTTGTGGGCGAGCGGTTGGGTGTTTGTGATGTCATGAGGCGTTTTTTGCATGTGTTAGCGTTGCGTGGGCGTTTAGGTTTTTTGCCTGAGATTTTGGAGGCGTGGCGCATGGTGATGAACAAGGAGCGCGCCACGCAGCGGGTGTGTGTGCGTTCGGCATGGGGCTTGACGGCGGCACAGAGGAAGGACATAGAGGGGGCATTGAAGGCGGGCTATGGGGGGGATATATCGATGGAGGTGGTCGAGGACTCTTCGTTATTATCGGGCATTGTGGTTGATGTGGGCTCGGTGCGTTTTGATGGGTCGTTATCATCGCAGTTAAGGCAATTAGAACAGCGTATGCAAGGTGAGGCAGTATGAAGATTCAAGCGTCAGAGATAGCGTCTTTACTAGGGCGTCATATAGAGAATTTTAAGAGTGAGGGTGAGATTTCCGAGATTGGCAATGTCATTTCTGTGGGTGATGGGATTGCTCGTGTTTATGGTTTGGACAATGTAGAGGCGGGGGAGATGGTGGAATTCGACGGGGGCAGGCAAGGCATGGCGCTCAATCTGGAGCATGACAATGTGGGTGTTGTCATTTTTGGCGAGGATAAGGCGATTAAAGAGGGTGATGTTGTCAAGCGTAGTGGCTCAATTCTCTCTGTGCCTGTGGGTAAGGAATTATTGGGTCGCGTTGTCAATGCTTTAGGCGAGCCTATTGATGGCAAGGGCGCTCTCAAGGCGACACAGACGTCGCGGGTAGAACGTAAGGCGCCGGGGATTATTGCGAGGAAGTCTGTTCATGAGCCTATGCAGACGGGAATCAAGGCGATCGACAGCCTTATTCCCATTGGGCGAGGGCAGAGGGAGCTGATCATTGGTGACCGCCAGACGGGCAAGACGGCTGTCATCATCGACACCATTCTCAATCAAAAGAAGATGAACGATGCGGCAAAGGACGATAAGGACAAATTATTCTGTATTTACGTGGGGATAGGGCAAAAGCGTTCGACGGTGGCGCGTCTTGTCAAGGCGTTAGAGGAGCATGGCGCTTTGGACTACAGCATCATTGTGTCGGCGTCGGCGTCTGAGTCAGCGCCTTTGCAGTTTTTAGCGCCTTATGGTGGCTGTGCGATGGGTGAGTATTTTCGTGATAATGGCATGCATGCTGTGATTTTTTATGATGATTTATCGCGCCAAGCCGTTGCCTATCGTCAGATGTCTTTGCTCTTGCGCCGTCCGCCGGGTCGGGAGGCTTATCCGGGGGATGTTTTTTACCTTCACTCGCGTCTTTTGGAGCGTGCGGCTAAGATGAGTGATGCTGAGGGGGGTGGTTCTCTGACGGCTCTTCCCGTCATTGAGACGCAAGCGGGGGATGTCTCGGCCTATATTCCCACCAATGTCATTTCCATTACTGATGGGCAAATTTTCCTAGAGACGGATTTGTTTTACAAGGGGGTGCGCCCAGCCGTGAATGTGGGTATTTCTGTCAGTCGTGTTGGTTCAGCGGCGCAAATGAAAGCTATGAAACAGGTGGCGGGAAGTATCAAACTCGATTTAGCGCAATATCGAGAGATGGAGGCATTTTCTCAGTTTGCCAGCGATTTAGATGAATCGACGAGGCAGTTGCTGGCGCGAGGACAGCGGTTGACGGAATTATTAAAGCAACCGCAATACGAGCCTCTTCCTGTGGAGGAACAAGTGGCGGTGATTTTCTCAGGTGTGCGTGGCTATTTGGACTCTATTCCTTTGGCGGATATTTCGTCCTTTGAGCAGGCGTTGCGTGAGGAGCTACGTCGTTCGGGGCAGTCTCTCTTAGACGACATCCGTCAGGCGGGGCAGCTCTCTCCCGCTATCGAAAAGCGCCTGCAAGAGGTTATCACGTCGGTGGCGTCTCGTTTCGAGAAGGAGGGGGCTCGTGTCGCAGCTTAAGGCTTTGCGTCATCGCATTATGTCTGTGCGTTCGACTCGTAAGATTACATCGGCTATGAAAATGGTTGCGGCGGCGCGTTTGCGTAGAGCCCAGAGCGCGGCGGTGGAGGCGCGTGCCCATGGGCGGGGAGTCCATCATGTCATGCGTCGCCTCACGGAGGAATATCGTCAGCGTGGCCTTTGTCATCCCTTGTTGTCGATGGCGACAGAGGGCGAGGGCGGGGAGAAGGAGGAGGCGTTGCGTCACCCGCATCGTATCATCTGTATGACGTCGATGCGTGGCTTGTGTGGCAGCTTTAATGCGGGGATTGTGCGTGCTGTGCGTCTGGATATGATTGAGGGCATCAAGAGAGGGGAGGTCTATCACGTCCTGTGTGTTGGTCGGAAAGGCTATCAAGGTCTTCTTCCGTTTGCTCGCCGCTCAAGCCATGCCATCACGTTGATACGTATCGATGAAAAGAATGTCATGACGGATGAAGACAAGGCGCGCGCCATAGAGGATATGGTGCGCGCCTCTATGGCGGAGGGCCAATTGGGGAAGGTGACGCTGTACTATGCGCGTTTTCGCACCGCCATCACGCAAATCATCACATGTATGCCTCTTATGCCTCTTGGTGGGGCTGAGACAATGGGGGCTTATGGTGGTATGGAGGGAGAGCGTGGTGATGCGGAGGCGCGGCCATCGAACGCTCTTGACATTGCGCGAGATGGCGTCCATCGTTTCGAGCCAGATGACGAGGCGTTGTTTGAGGATATGGCGTTTTATCGTTTGCGTTGGGTTCTCTATCAGGCGTTGCTAGAGAGTAGCGCCAGTGAGCATGGGGCGCGGATGACGGCGATGGATAATGCCACAAGGAATGCTGAGGACATGATGAGCCGTTTGACGTTAGAGTATAATCGCAAGCGTCAGGCTATGATTACTCGGGAATTGATAGAGATTATATCAGGGGCAGAAGCCCTTTAAAATTGGTTATGCTATTGTCGTAGAGGAGAAGAGGTTATGGCGGAAACAGCGAAACATAAAGTAGAACATAAAGCGGAGAAGGGGAAAGGGCGCATAGCGCAAGTGATGGGGGCGGTCGTTGATGTTGCCTTCGAGGAAGGGGCGTTACCGCCTATTTATCAGGCGCTTGAGGTGCAGGGTTTAGAGAGGCGTCTTGTCTTAGAGGTGGCGGGACATCTTGGTGAGAATACCGTGAGGACGGTTGCCATGGATAGCACTGAGGGCCTCAGTCGTGGCATGGATGTCCATGATAGTGGTCGCGCCATTTCTGTTCCTGTTGGTCCGGGCACTTTGGGGCGTATTATCAATGTCATAGGCGAGCCTATTGACGAGCGTGGCGCTGTGAAGGCGACGGCGCTGTCGCCCATTCACAAGCCTGCGCCTGAATTCATCGACCAGGCGACGGAGACGGAGGTTTTAGTGACGGGGATTAAGGTGGTGGATTTACTTGCGCCTTACTCGAAGGGTGGGAAGATTGGCTTATTTGGGGGTGCTGGCGTTGGCAAGACCGTTCTTATTATGGAGCTCATCAACAATGTGGCGAAGGGGCATGGGGGTTATTCGGTGTTTGCTGGCGTTGGGGAGCGGACTCGTGAGGGTAACGATTTGTATCACGAGATGATGGAGTCGGGGGTGATACAGCCTGAGGGGCAGTCAAAGGCGGCCTTGGTGTATGGGCAGATGAACGAGCCGCCGGGGGCGCGTGCGCGGGTTGGTTTGACGGGGTTGACGTTGGCGGAGTATTTTCGTGATGAAGAGGGGCAGGATGTGTTATTTTTCATTGATAATATCTTTCGTTTCACGCAAGCGGGTGCGGAGGTATCGGCATTGTTGGGGCGCATTCCGTCGGCGGTAGGGTATCAACCCACATTGTCCACGGAGATGGGGGCGATGCAAGAGCGTATCACGTCCACCCACAAGGGTTCTATCACGTCGGTTCAAGCGATCTATGTTCCGGCCGATGATTTGACGGACCCTGCGCCAGCGACTTCTTTTGCCCATTTGGATGCCACGACTGTGTTATCGCGTCAGATAGCCGAGTTAGGCATTTATCCCGCTGTGGACCCGTTAGACTCCACGTCGCGTATTCTTGACCCGTCTATTGTGGGTGAGGAGCATTACAACGTTGCGCGTGATGTACAGGAAGTGTTGCAACGTTATAAATCCCTCCAAGACATCATTGCCATTTTGGGTATGGATGAATTATCGGAAGAAGACAAATTAGTCGTTTCGAGGGCGCGTAAAATACAGCGTTTCTTGTCGCAGCCTTTCCATGTGGCGGAAGTCTTCACAGGGACGAAGGGTGTTTTTGTCAATTTAGAGGATACGATCGCTGGCTTTAAGGCATTGGTGGAGGGTGTTTATGATGACGTGCCTGAGGCAGCTTTTTATATGGTTGGCACGATGGCGGATGCGCAAGCACAAGCAGAAAAGTTGGCAAAGAAGGCATCGTCATGACGTATCATTGTTCTCTCAGCACACCCCAACGTTCTTTTGTTTATGGCGATGTGGACAGGGTTGATATTGCGGGTGCGCAAGGTGATTTTGTGGCGATGGCCGGGCATGGGCTTCTTTTCACGCCTTTGCGTGAGGGTGTGATTCGTGTTCATCGGTCGGGAGGGGGTGCTGTGACGACGTATCACGTGACGGGGGAAGGCTATGCCCATGTGGCACAGCATGGGTGTATCATCATGGCGCATGGCCTTACGGAACGCGCCTCTTAGGCGGACGTCGTGTCGGTGTCGGCGATTTACACCATCGATGCGACTCAGCCTTTTGTTGAGTGTTTGTTCTCTGGCTATTTTGCGCGTGGCGGGACAGCGCCTAAGGCTCATAAGGCTCATAAGGCTCATGGGGGGGGGGACGCTCATGAGTCGCTCCATGTCTTTGTTCCCCATAAGAGGGGTGTGCGTGCATGCTACGAGGGGTGGTATTGCCATGGCATGGGTGAAGGAGGCGGCGGGAAAAAGGCTGTTGTGCTTCCTCATGTGACGTCACTTGGTGATGAAGCGGCGGCTTTCGAGGGTGAAGGCCATGAGAGTCTCGAAGAGGACGGCATCACCATCGACGATATGGAGGGTATTGGTGGCGTTGGTGGGAGACGCATGCTCTCTCCTTTCGAGCGTTCCATGCGTATGGCGTCTCTTGTGGCTGATGTGTGGCGAGAGCAAAAGGCGGGTGAGGCATTGGATGCTGGACAGCTTTATGCGTTGACTCAGGAAGTGGGGCGTTTTTTCGATAGGCTTCATGTGTATGGTGATGGGCTCAACGCCTTAGAGGCGCTCATACAGAGCCATGATGACATAGCGCGCCATAGGCGTTTGTCGTTGGACGTGTTATGCGAGAGTGTCCGTCGCTGGCAACATTATTGTGATACGCATGGTTATATCGATATGGCGGTGCATAAGGAGTCGAAGCTTGTTGCCTATGGCGAGTCTTTGGCGTCTCTTGCTCACAAGGAGGGCAAGGACCATCCCCATATCATCATTGCGGGGAGCACGGGGACGCGTCCTAAGGTGCGCGCCTTTATGAAATCGGTGCTGGCGCATGCTGGCAAAGGCTTACGGGGCAGTATCATTCTTCCCGCGTTTGATAGGCATATGACGTTTTCCATGCGTAAGGCCTTGTTGAGGGACAAGCATGAGGCACATCCCCAATATGGGATGGTGGCTTTGTTGGATGCGTTGGATGCTATCGAGGACGATATTCCCTTATGGCATGAGGGGACGCAAGACATGGTGGCGCGACAAAAGGCGCAACGCATGTGGCATTTAGAACGTTGCTTTGACCCCCGTCCCCCCCTGAACGCACCGCCCTCCACCTCCCAAACGATGGCACACGAGACACCAGCAGGACAGCAAAGACACGCGCGCAAGACCCCTCTCTATGGCGTTCATGTCTTCGAATGTCGAGATGACGATGAAGAGTCATCGCTCATTGCCACATTGATACGTCAGTCTGTCTCTATGGAGCAGAGTGTGGCGTTGGTGACATCCAATGCGTCATTGCGTATGCGTGTCCATGCCGAGCTCAAGGCGTGGGACATGGCGGTGAATGACTCAGCGGGGCGTCCCTTTTGTGATGCGCCAAGCATTGTCTTTATGCGTTTGCTGTTAGATTTTTTGATGGAGCGTCATATGGCGTCTTTATTGGCGTGGCTGCGTCATCCCCTTGCCGATGTTGTGGCGCATGTGCGGGCGGGGAAGGCGGGCGAGGATATGTTGCACAGGGAGACGCGCTTTCAGACTCGCCTTGTGGCGCGTTTCATTGACAAGGCCTATCGTCGAGGAGACACCATTCTCAATGATGTGGACGAGACGATGTTATGCCGTATCATCGACGAGTCCTCAGGGCGTGAAGACGCAAAGAACACGGCTAGCGATGTCATAGCCTATAGTTGGAAGGCGCTCAAGCCTCTCATGGCGTGCATGACGGCGCGGGAGGTGGCATGTTGCGACATTGTGCGGGCGCATATGGCGTGTGCGGAAGCGCTCAGTCATCGCTCATTATTATGGGATGAAGGGCGCGACAATATGTTTGCGTCCCATAGTCTTGCCTTTATGCGTTCGTTCTATAGCGACGCTCAGCATTTTCCCACTATCAAGGGCGAGGACTATCGGTGGCTTTTCGAAAAGATTGTGGCGACAGGGCCAGCCTTGCGTGTGCCTCGTCTTCATGTCTGTGGTTCTCTCTATGGGGCGTGGGAGATGCGTATGCAATCTGTCTCACGAGTCATTATTGGCAGTATGAATGAAGGGGATTGGCCGCCAAAGCATCGGCACAGCATATGGCTCAGTCCCAAGCAAGAGACGGCATTGGGATTTCTCACAGCCGACCAACGTAAAGGGTTGGCAGCCCATGATTTTTTACAGAGTTGTGGTTATGACGAGGTTATCATGACTCGTGCCAAGCGTGTGGGGGATACGCCGTCTGTGGAGTCTTCTTTTTTGACGCGTGTCAGGGGTTTTCTTCCGCCGTCATGTCCGTTGGCGGTGAGTCAGGAGGATGGGGGAGGGCGTGCGATGACAGATGGAGAAGGCTATGACATCAGGCGGGTTGCCCGTGCTGTTGTCTGTGGCGGGGAGGAGAAGACGCATGCCATCGTTCGCCCGACACCTAAGGCTATCCTTCGTTGTGAGTCGTTATCTGTCAGTGCTATCACGATGTTGCGGGACAATCCTTATCGATTCTATGCGCGCTATATTCTTGGTCTCAAGCCCCTCAACCCGTTGAACAAAAAAGGCGACCATAGGGCGGTAGGTAACATCATTCATGCCCTTTGCGCCTCTTTTTGGGAGCGTTATCGGCAGATGCCTTTTTCCAGTGTGGAGGAAGGCGCGCGTTTTTTCATCGCTGAGGGAGAAAAGCGCGTGATGTCTCAAGGCTATGACCCTTATTTTGCATGTCAATTGCGCAACAGGATAGAACAGATAGGCTTTTGGTTTGCTGATGAAGCGTTGCGCATGGAGGAGGAAGGGATTGCCTTTATGGCGGCAGAAGCAAGAGGACGTTTGGCATGTGGCGATACATGGATAGAGGCGAAAGCCGATAGTCTACATGAGGGGGATGGAGGGCTCACATTGGTGGATTACAAGACGGGTTCTTCGCCTTTGAAGCAAGATATACACAAGCAGAGGGACGTGCAATTGACTCTCGAAGCGCTCATCGCCCGCGCTGGTGGCTTTGACGGCATAGGGCAAAGGGCGGTTGCTGATGTGCGTTATATGGCGTTGAAAGGGAAGAAGAGGCGCGTTGTGCCAGAGGCAGGGGGGAGTCGTATCATGGTGGAAGGGAAAGAGCTCGATACGCTTCTCGAGGAAGTGCGCCCGACCTTAGAGGCATGTCTTGCTCACTATAAGGGACAAACACAGCCTTATCATGCCTTGTTTGATAAGAAAGGGGGTGGTTGGCGGGGCGCGCCATCCTCCTATGACCCCTATGCCCATATGGCGCGTTTTGGCACATGGGGAGAGGCCGATAGTGATGACTAAGACGACAGAGCGCGAACCGCCTCTCCATATCGTCACACAACCCAATATGTCGTCATGGGTGTCAGCCAATGCAGGCTGTGGCAAGACCCATGCCCTTGTCAATAGGATGGTGCGTCTTATGCTCGAGGGTGTTGATATGGGCGACATATTATGCCTCACCTACACGAGGGCAGCCGCCAGCGAGATGAAGACTCGCCTCTTCGAGCGCCTAGAGACATGGCTTGGTTATTCTCAAGACGAGTGGCTTAGTGAGTTGCGTCGTCTACAAGGGGCGACAGGGGAATGGGCGGAAAAACAAGATGTCCCCTATCATTTATTTGAGCATGCCTTGCGCACTGTGGAACGTTGTCGCATGCAAACCATCCATAGTTTCTGTCATGATGTTTTAGGGTGTTTTCCTTTGGAGGCAGGCCTCTCCTTTGATGGCGTTGAGATTATAGAGGATGTGCGTCAGCAAGCGTTGCAAAGGCGGGCATTCCATGCCTGTATGGCGGACATCGATGCCATGCCGTCAGACCATATGCTGGCGAAAAGCATGCGTTCCCTTGCTTTAGGCGGCGTGTCTATGGAGCGTATCATGGCCACTGCTCACATCTCACGGCATGGGACACAGCCAGAGGATGTTGCCTTTGATGATGATATGTCCCTCAGGCAATTTGTTGAGCAAGAAAAATCCCATGCTAAAGCTGTGATGGGCGCTCTTGGACATCTTGAGCCCGTGCGTCTTTGGTGGCAAGCGCAAGAGGAGGACAGACGATGTGCCATGCGCTATGGCTTGGCGCTATGGCATGATTATCTCCTCTGTTTCTTGACGACAGGCCATGAATGGCGACAAAAAGGGGTAGGGGGTAATGTCAAGGCTAACCCATCCCTTAAAGCCTATCGAGATTTTATGGACGCATGGCGAGACGAGAGGCGGCGCTATTACGGGCGTGGGGTGGATATGGCGTGCGTTGCCCGCCATGCGCTCTATCACTATGAGGCGCTGAAAAAGAGGGAACGAGTCGTCGACTATGATGATTTGGTGAGCAAGACACGTGCCCTTCTTCAGGACAATCATGGCATGAACATGGTGATGGAGACGTTGGATAGGGGTATACGTCATATCCTTGTGGATGAAGCGCAAGACACATCGCCTCAGCAATGGGGCGTCATTCGCCTCTTGGCGGATGAAATCCTTGCTGGTGAAGGACAGAAGGAGGAACAGGGGACAATCTTTGCGGTAGGTGACTTCAAGCAATCCATCTATAGTTTTCAGGGCGCACAGCCTAAGGAATTTTCATCGATGCGGGAGCATTTTGCTGAGAAGGTTAGCAAAGAGTCGTGGCGTCCCGCAGAGTTGACTGAGAGTTGGCGCTCGAATCATGCCATCATGACGTTTGTTGATACCCTTGTGCAAGCGACCGACTCTTTTTCTCTGGGTGAAGAAGAGGCCATCAGGAAGCATCGCCCGTCCCAAGACTTGCGCGAACGTAGGGGATTGGTCGAATTATGGCCTCGTGTGGACGCGCAGAAAGCGCAGAAGCATGATTGGACAGCCACATGGGTGAGGACAGACGAGCAAGACACGTCTGTTGGTGTTGTCGAGCAGATCGCGTCGAAGATTAAGGCGCTCATTGACTCTGGTGAGACTCTTGATAGTAAGAGAAAGGAGGAGAAAGGAAAGCCTATTGAGGAGGGAGAGCCCATTGATGCTGGTGACATCATGGTTTTGGTGAGGCAACGTAGTAAGATTGTCCCCGCCCTTGCCCGCGCCCTGAGGGAAAAGTCCATTGCTATCGAGGGGTTGGACCGCCTCAGACTGACCGAACATATAGCGGTGATGGACATGATGGCGTTGATGCGTTTTGTCTTACTGCCTGAGGATGATATGACTCTTGCCACCATCCTCACCTCTCCCCTCTGTGCATTGCGTGAGGAGGATATTGCGTCCTTGCTTTCGAGGAAACAAGACACAGGCAAGGAGCGCGCCACATTGTGGCAGTGCCTTTGCGCCGCTGTGAAAAATGACAAGGAGAGCAAGTACATGCCTGCCCATACCTTTTTGCAGGATATGATGGCCCATGCCGATTATGACTCTGTCTTTGCCTTTTTGACGCATGCCTTGGTAG
Organism: Alphaproteobacteria bacterium GM7ARS4; assembly: GCA_014332745.1. Taxonomy (NCBI): domain Bacteria; kingdom Pseudomonadati; phylum Pseudomonadota; class Alphaproteobacteria; species Alphaproteobacteria bacterium GM7ARS4. The sequence goes on from JACONL010000001.1 coordinate 474,370, forward strand.
CGTGGCACAAGCGCCATGCGTTTTTCGAGCGTATGGGCGATGAATGTGAGGATATTTTCCATGCCTTCCTTCATAGCGCTCAGACCTATGATAGGTGTCATACGTCTTCCCTACAAGGATTTCTCCATTGGCTAGAACAAGGCGTTGTCGAGATAAAGCGAGAACCTCAGGCTCGAGGGAAGAAGCTAAGTATACGAACAATTCATGGGGCGAAGGGTTTGGAAGCGCCCATCATCATTCTTGCTGAGAGTGCTATCGGTAAAAAGGAGCATGAAAAATCCGTCAAAGACGCCACGCCGCAGCTGTATGACGGTATCCCCATATGGTCTGGCGTGAAGGAGAATAGGGACCCGCAATGGGACGATAGGCGGGAGCAGAAGCTGAGGGAAGCGCAACAAGAGGAAAATAGGTTGCTCTATGTTGCGCTTACCCGCGCCAAAGACCGCCTTTATATTGCAGGCTGTGAGGGCAAAGGAAAGAAAAAGGATGACAAGCCCAAGACAAAGAAAAAGGATGAAAAGCCCGAGACACGGACATGGTATGACCATGTGGAACAGGCGTTCGATACCCTCAGTGCAAAATATGGGGAGGGTACGTCTTATAAGGTGGAAACAGGGGACGAGGACGCCGACTTTGCGAGACGTTTGACCTATATCCCCAAGCATCAGGCAGAGTCTAACGTTGTGTCGTCATCGTCGGCGAAAGAACAACGCATGACGCCACGTGCAACGGGCAAGTCTAGTGCTTCCACCCTTCCTTCACTTCCTTCATGGGCGTTACAGCCACAGCGTCCTCAACGTGTGCCTCGCACGACGCCGCGCGCTCTATCCCCCTTGTATGAAGAAGACGGGCATATGGGCATGGCGTCGCCTCTTCTTGATGACAAGGCAAGACGGCATGGACTTGCCGTCCATGCCATGCTCGAATATCTTTCACCCTCTATGTTGTCTCAGCCTATGGCGACATGGCGCGCCATGCTTATCACCCATCCCGCCCTTGCCGCCTATAGCCAAGACGAGAAGGATGACGCATGGCACGAGGTTTGCATGCTCTTACAGAAAGAGGATATAAGGCGTCTCTTGGCAGAGCCATGCCGTCGTGAAGTGCCTATTATGGGGGACAGCGGACAAGCTGGCCATCCCATGACGCCACAATTATGGCGTATCGACCGCCTCATCGACAGGGACACCTACCTTCTTATCATCGACTATAAGACAGATAGAGCCCCGCCAAAGGACTCTGATGCTGTTCCCCCCTCTTACCAACGACAGATGGGGCGCTACGCGCAACAAATCGCCTTGATATATCCCACAAAAGAGATACAATGCTCTTTCCTGTGGACAAAGAATGCCTCACTGATGGCATGGCATGGGCAGGTGACATAGAATCGGTGTTTGACCCTGTGTCGACATGCCTTATGTTATCTCTAAGGTATAGGACATGACATCATAAGAGGATAGGAGAGAGCATGCCAACGAATGTAACCGATAGCGCCTTTGATAAGGAGGTTGTGCAATCATCACAGCCGGTTGTTGTGGATTTTTGGGCTCAATGGTGCGGGCCTTGCAAGCAGATAGCGCCTTTTCTAGAGGAGATCGAAGCCGAGAAAAAGGAACAGCTGAAGGTTGTCAAGGTGGATATCGATACCAATCCACAAACACCACAGAAATATAACGTCCGCGCCCTTCCCACCCTTGTCATTTTTCGAGATGGCAAGGTCATAGCGACAAAGATAGGGGCGTTGCCAAAATCCGAGATACAGAAATGGATAGAGGAGACTCTCGACGAGGGAGGTGGCTGACAATGGAACGTGGGGCGCGCTGTGTTTATAGGCTGTTCGGTCTGGCGGGGCGTGTCCCGTTATGGGACGGGGGTGTTGTCGTGCGCATGCCTTCTGTGTCTATGGTGAGGGCTTCCCCGATAAGATAAAGGGAGCCACAAATGAGGGCGTGGGAGACGGGCATGTCGTTCTCGTTATGGCGATGGTGGCGTGTTATATCCTTCCCAACTGTCGAGAGGGCGTCTTTGAGGGAGGCGCATGCATGGAGAGGGATGTCCTGTCCGATGATGGGGCGTAGGGTGTCTTTGAGGCTCTGGGCGTCGCGCGCCTGTGTGCCTTCACCCGTGACGGGGACGGTGTAGAGGGCGGAAATATATGGGCGAAGGGTTTTGATGAAGGCTTTCGGGTCTTTTGTCCGTAGCATGCCAAAAATGAGCGCCCACTTTTTGCCGCCACTGAGTTGGGGGAGGCTTTGACGGAGGGCGCGGGCGGCGGCATGGTTATGTCCTCCATCGAGCCATAGTGAGAGAGTCTTTGGTAGGGAGTCCATGAGGGCACTGGAGGGGTGGACATGGTGCAAACGCCCGTGCCATGTGGCATCGCCTATGCCTTTGACCATAGAGCGTGTCTCTTGGGGGTTGTGTTCGATGACATCGATACATGCGACAGCGAGGGCGGCATTATCATATTGGTGGCGTCCTTTGAGGGAGGGGGGTGGGAGGCGGTAGTGATGTTTCCCATAAAAGTGCCATGGCGTGTCTTGCCTTGTGTCGTCTAACTGGTGATGCCATGCCGTTCCCCATGCATAGGAAGGTGCTTGGTGTTGTTGGGCGTATTGTTCGAGCTGTTGTCGTATTTTTGGATATTGTTTGCCGATGATGCATGGGACGCCTCTTTTCATAATGCCTGCTTTTTCCTGTGCGATTTTGCTGAGTGTTGTGCCGAGATAGCGTTGATGGTCGAGGGAGATAGGGGTAATGATGGTGGCGATGGGGGCGTGAAGGACATTGGTTGCATCGAATCGCCCGCCCATACCGCATTCTATCAATGTGACATCGGCTGGATAGCGATGGAAGAGCAGAAAGGCCGCTGCCGTTGTCATCTCAAAGAAGGTCATGGGATGGCCGTGGTTGGCATCGATGCACGCTTCCAATGCTGTGCCTAGGCGTTTATCGTCGACGACATCATTGTGGAGCATGATACGTTCGTTGAATCGTGTGAGATGGGGTGATGTATAGCCGTTGATGGTGCGATATTTTTTTCCTAAGGTGGCTTTGAGGAAGGCGTAGGTTGAGCCTTTTCCATTTGTTCCTGCGATATGGATGGGGCGTGCCAGTGTATGGTGTGGGTTGCCTAAGGCTTTGAGGAGGCGTGTTATCCGTTGTAGACTGAGGTCAATGAGGCGTGGATGCATGGCGTGCATCTGTGCCAGCAAGTCCCGAATATGGGGATTATCGTGCTTATCGACAAACGTTATGAGATGGCATTGTGTGAGGGCGTTGTGTGAGGGACGGGGACACATGGTGAAGGGGTCAAGACATAACAGGCGTTATGTGTTTCGAGGTGAGACAGACATAGTGCGCCTATGAGGACACGGGTCTATGGAGAAGGATCGAGAGGGTTTTTCCTAGGGTGGCTTTGAGGTCTTTACGCGCGACGACCATATCGAGCATGCCATGGTCTAAGAGGAATTCGGCTCTTTGAAAGCCCTCAGGGAGTTTCTCTTTGATGGTTTCTTCGATGACACGGCTGCCAGCGAAGCCTATCAACGCCCCTGGTTCGGCTATGATCATGTCGCCCAACATGGCGAAGGAGGCAGAGACGCCGCCTGTCGTTGGGTCTGTGAGCAATGTGATATAAGGGAGGCTTGCGTCTTTCACGTCTTTCACGGCAATGACGGTGCGTGCCATTTGCACGAGGGAGAGGGTGCTTTCTTGCATGCGCGCCCCTCCTGATGCGCAGACAGCGATGAGCGGTGCGCGACTACGTATGGCTTCTTGGGAAGCACAGAGGAGGGCTTCGCCACAGGCAATCCCCATAGAGCCGCCGATAAAGAAGAAATCCATGACGGCGACGACGCTGAGAATGCCCTCGATATTGCCTCTGGCGACGATCGTGCCGTCATCACGTCCCATTTTTTGTTTTGCCGTGCGTAATCGGTCGCTATAGCGCTTGCTATCACGGAAACGTAGGGGGTCTGGCGTGATGTTCGGTAAGGCGATAGGTGTGTATTGGCCGTCATCGAAGAGCATGGCGAGACGTTGCTTGGCATCGATACGCATATGGTTCTGACAATAGGGGCACACATGGAGATTGGCGACCAATTCGCTGTGAAAAATCATTTGTGTGCATTTGTCGCATCGTACCCACAGATTTTCTGGCACGTCGCGTCCAGCGATGGCGCGAATTTTTGGCCTGACAAGGTTGCGTAGCCAGTTCATAGCGTCTGTGCGCTGAGGGCATGGGACAATTCATACATTTTGTCTTGTATGCGTTTCTTCATCATACCATCATCATCCACGTTTTGAGCGATGATGTCCACGAGGGCAGAGCCAACGACAACGCCATCGGCATAGCGGGCGATATGGGCGACATCATGGCCTGTCTTGATACCGAATCCCACAACGAGAGGGAGAGAACAACGTTGTTTGACCCATCGAAGCCGTGTGGTGAGCGCGTCTTTGTCATGGAGCTGTGTTCCTGTCACGCCGGTGCGCGCCACGTGATAGACAAAGCCGTCGGCGTCGTTGAGAAGCCTCTCGAGCCTCTCTGGTTCTGTGTTAGGGGCGATAAGGCGGATAAGGGCCATATGGTGTGTGCGCGCAAGAGCCGCAAAAGGAGGCGATTCCTCTAGAGGCACATCAACGAGAATAAGTCCATCCACGCCATGCTGTGCGGCTTGTGCGAAGAATGACTCCATGCCACAGGCGAGGACGGGATTGGCATATCCCATGAGAATAAGGGGCGTTGTTGTGTTCTGTGTGCGCCATTGCCCTATCATCTGAAAGAGAGATGCCATCGTCGTAGGCGACGACAGCGCCCGATGATGGGCGCGTTCAATGATAGGCCCGTCAGCTGTTGGGTCAGAAAAAGGCATGCCAAGTTCGAGCATGTCAGCGCCACCGCCACAGAGGACATCCATCAACGTCCTTGTGGTATGGAGGGAAGGGTCGAATGCCGTGATAAAGGGGATTAAGGCGGGACGTCCTTCCTGTTTGAGCCTATGGAACATGGTCTTGATACGTTGCATGGGTGTCACGCGCGTCCCTTTGGTTGAGTCCATCACCCTATGGGGTGGGCGTCCATATCACGGAGAGAGGGGAGGTCTTTATCGCCTCGCCCGCTCATATTGATGACAACCACGTCGTGTGCCTTGTGGGTGTGGGCATGGCGCAAAAAATAGGCAATAGCATGGGCGCTTTCGAGGGCGGGAATAATGCCTTCATATCGACATGTGACGTGGAAGGCGCGCAAGGCATCTGCGTCCGTCACACGTCGGTAGAGGATACGTTTTTGTTCGAAGAGGAAGGCATGCTCAGGCCCCACCCCAGGGTAATCCAAGCCAGCTGAGAGTGAATGGACGGGGTCGATTTGGCCTTCTGGACTTTGTAAGAGGTAGCTGTAACTTCCATGGAGGACGCCTTTTGTGCCCATAGTGATGGAGGCTGCGTGCTGTCCTTGTTTGTCGCTTTGTCCCCCGGCTTCGACGCCTATCATGGTGACTCTCTCATCATCGATAAAAGGATAAAAGATACCGATGGCGTTCGAGCCACCGCCGACACAGGCGATGATGGTATGGGGATGGTCATGCCCTTTGTCTTTGAGTTGCGTCATGGTCTCTTTGCCGATAACGGATTGAAAATCGCGCACGAGCATAGGATAAGGGTGCGGTCCCGCCACAGAGCCAATCATGTAGAATGTCGTCTCGACATTCTTCACCCAATCGCGCAACGCTTCGTTGAGGGCGTCTTTCAAGGTCGCGCTCCCACTGGTCACGGGGATGATGGTGGCGCCAAGGCGACGCATGCGTTCCACATTAGGCGCTTGGCGTTGCATGTCTGTCTCACCCATGTAGATGACGCACTCCACATCGAAGAGAGCGCAGATCGTCGCGGTGGCGACACCATGCTGTCCGGCGCCTGTTTCGGCAATGATACGTTGTTTTCCCATGCGGCGTGCGAGCAGAGCCTGTCCCAGACAATTATTGATTTTATGGGCGCCTGTATGGTTGAGGTCTTCCCGCTTAGCGTAGAGAATTCCTTTGAACCCTCCATGGTCTTTGAGATAACGCTCGAGTCCTTGGGCTCGGTACAGGGGGCTTGGCCTGCCGATATAGTCATGGGCATAGGACTCGAATTCCTGCCAAAAGGACGTATCTTGTTTTGTCTCCCGCCATACTCTTTCCAACGCCAAGATAAGAGGCATCAATGTTTCTGACACATAGCGGCCACCGAACATGCCGAAACGTCCGTGCGAGTCGGGATAATGCTGGTCATAGGGAGACGTATATGCTGGATGAGCCATGGCGGGATACCGTTCGAGAGACAAGAAAGAGAGGGTTATAGCATGACGTTATACGTTATGGCGTTTTTACGTCAGAATATCTACATCATGCGCATGACGGATAAATTGGCGCATGGCCTGATGGTCTTTGACGCCAGCGCTTTTTTCGACGCCAGAGGAGACATCGACATAGGTTGCGCCGCTCTCGTTGATGGCGCGTTTGATGGTCTGAGGGGTGAGTCCTCCAGACAAAAACCAAGGCGTTGCTGTCCTCAGCGCGCGCAGCCACGTCCATTCTATGGTTTTGCCAGTGCCACCAAAGGCGTGAGGGCCGCCATAGGCGTCGAACAGGAACATATCGGCCATGCCTTCGAACGCTTTGCTTGCTTTAATATCATCTGGCGTGCGGACGCGTATGGCTTTTATCACGCGAGGAGGGAACGTATGTTTGAGATGGGCGATGCGTTCTGTTGTTTCATAGCCATGGCATTGCAGATAATCCAGAGGCACGTTGTCTGTGATATGGCTGATAACATCGTCTGTGCTATCGACGATGACGCCGACTTTTTTGATGGAGGGGGGAAGGTGGGACGCCAATGTCTTGGCGTGGCTGACGGAGACAAAACGTGGCGAGCGGGGATAGAAGACGAAGCCAATGAAATCGGGGCGGGGCTGTTTCTTCATGCTCTG
>JACONL010000001.1:481407-484277 GCA_014332745.1 Alphaproteobacteria bacterium GM7ARS4
TTGAGGCTCATGGGGTGTGGGTCACCGCCATGTTGACGATGGCGTCACATGGAAATGTATACCTATGTCTTTGTTTCGTCACTATATAGACGCAAGGTTGTTTGTTCGCTAGGACATTGACGACTTTGTTTATCCCCCGTATGCGAGTCTGTCCCTCTTGGTTCACAAGGGGGCAGGCTTGTTGTCCATGGATGGATATGGATGGATAGAGCTTTTAACCATTGCCTCTCTTGCGCCCCTATGGTATGACGTGCGGTAATCTTAAGGTTGTTGGTTGGGAGGTATCGCGACCTTAAACAAAGGAGGAGTGCCATGTCTTCATCGAGAGGGCTGGAGGAGTATCCCTACGGGTCACTGATGGGTGTATCGCCTTCGCCTGTCTATCCGTCTATGCGCGGCTTCGACCATATTTTATTGGCGTTGCGTGGCGATTGTGACTCGTCGCGTCCTGTGACGATGGTTGGCAATGGGGCTTTGGACTTGCGTCATGTGCGGGCGTTATTGGCGGATGAAGGGTTTCATTGCGAGACGGGGCATGGTGAGCGTGCGATTTTTTCTCATTTGACGAGGGACAAGCGGTTGAATGTCATTGTGTCATCCGTCAAGGCGCGCGAGGAAGGAGAGCATTTTGCTCATGATGTCGTTGATGTTGTTGGCAAGCGTCGTGACCTGACGTTTTTGTTTCTCAATGAAGGGCCTCATGGCGAGACGGCACAAGCGCCTCACACCAAGGGTGAGCATGCCATGCATGGGGTTCATTTTCTTTCTCCTCCTTTTGGGAGGAGTGTCATTGTCAAGAACGTTTATATTGCGTGCTACGAGTTAGAATTGGCGCGCCGCTTGCGTGAGCGTTTGCATTTAGAGAGGATTTTTCGAGATTTCTCTCGTCATTTTTTTCGCAATCTTCAGGCGGCTGTGACAGATGGGCGTGATGAACGCCATAGCGCTGAGAGCGACTTTGCGGAGACGGCGCAAACGGTGGAGGAGCGTTCGCCAAGTGACAAGAGGCAACGTATGCTCTATTTGTCTCGGCGTCTCTTACGGGCGAAGGAAAAATTCGAGAACATTGCCGACATGGGAGACGCATGCCTGAAGATGCTCTTAGAGCTCTATGATGCGTCTCTTGTAGGGAAAAAGGTGAAAGTGACGGCGCTCTGTTATCTCTCTGGGGCAGCGCAGACGACAGCGCTACGTCATATCGACTCTATGGTGGCAGCTGGCATTGTGTCGCGACATCAAGATAAGAACGATAAGAGGCGCGTCTTTCTGGCGTTGTCCCATAGGGGGAAGGCTGATGTTGAGGGGTATTTGGACGATTTGTGGCGACAGCATCAATCGATGGCGTCATAAATATCCGTCTCAGTGACATGAGGTGGACATGGTGCTATGATAGGCGCTATGATATGTGTATAGAGGAGAGAGTTATGGGGCGATGCGGGATGGCCGCGTGTTTGATGGAGAGGAAGTGTTTGTGACGTCGGTCAAGGCTATATGCCGTAAGGATTTTTTAGAGGGTTTGTTTCCCATCATTGTGGAGGCGGGGGCTTTTTTGCTCGAGAGGCGTCTTGGCGGGAGTGGCGGTTTGGATATACGCACGAAGGCCGACAGCACGCCTGTTACGGCGGCTGACGTGGAGGCAGAGAACATCATTGTCTCAGCCCTTGTGAAGCATACGCCAGATATTCCCGTTATTGGTGAGGAAGCCGTCTCTGATGCTGGTGAGACAGACGTGCCTGAGTCATTCTGGTTGGTGGATGCTGTGGATGGCACGAGGAGCTATATGACGGGGGGGAAGGAATTCACCGTCAATATCGGCTTGATTACACAAGGCAGGCCTGTCATGGGGATTGTCTATGCGCCGGCCTTTGATGATGCGCGCTGTTTTATCGGGGCTGAGGGTGTGGGGGCGTTCATGCGCACCAAAGACGACCATGTATGGCGACCCATTCACGTCAAGAGGGACGACAGCATCGTTCTTGTGAGTCGTTTGCATGAAGGGGATGTGAATCTGAATAATTTTTTGGAGACCGTGCCAGACGGACAATGTCGTAGAATGGGATCTTCCGTCAAATTTTGTCTCATTGCGTGTGGCGAGGCGCAGTATTATCCGCGTTTTAGTCCGACTCATGAGTGGGATACGGCAGCGGGCGATGCGATTTTACGGGCAGCGGGTGGCCATGTCATGGTGGGTGGTGGCGGTCCTCTTCTTTATGGCAAAGCCATGTTGAAGAACATGGCGTTTCTTGCGCATTGTGGTTTTTCCTCTGAGTCGAAGGGCTTAGCGGAGTCGTTAGGCGCTATGCTAGAACGCGTCCAATTGTGACGTTATCTCTCCTTGAGAGCACTGGATTGTTTTGAAGCGTCTTCTCTTCTTGCCCGTGGTGGCATTGTTGCCTTTCCTACGGAGACGGTCTATGGGCTTGGCGTGCGTGGCGATGACTCTGATGCTGTGGCGCGCCTCTACCGCGTGAAGTCCCGCCTTCCTGAGAATCCCTTGATTATCCATATAAGGCGCATGGAGCATGCCCGGCGTTATGCTGTCATTGACGATGTCAGCGAGCGTCTTATGGCGCGTCTCTGGCCTGGCCCTGTGACGTTTGTTCTTCCGCGTAAAAAAGACCATCGCTATCCCCTTGCCGACAATGCTCTTGCTTATCTTCCTACCATTGCCTTACGTGTGCCTTCTCATCCTGTGGCACAGCAGCTCTTATCATTGTGTCATATCCCGCTCGCCGCCCCCAGTGCCAATCGTTCCACCTACCTCAGCACGACATCAGCACAAGACGTAGCGTATGCCCTTGAGGCATGCGCTATCGATGGGCTCATTGATGGTGGCCTATGTGCCTATGGCCTTGAGTCCACCATTCTTG
>JACONL010000001.1:484334-549248 GCA_014332745.1 Alphaproteobacteria bacterium GM7ARS4
AATTGCCACCCTCTATGACATTATCGTATGATGGCGATGATATGGATGTTGTGTCGCCGCCTATCAAGGCGCCGGGGATGCTCATGCGTCACTATGCGCCCCGCACGCCTTTGCGTTTGAACGCCTGTCATGTTGGTGATGATGACGCCGCGCTTCTTTTTGGCACATCATGTCCAGCGGGAGGCATGACTCGCCTCAATCTCAGCCCACGAGGCGACATGCGCGAAGCAGCCGCAAACTTTTATCGTATGCTTCACCAATTGGATAGGACAGCATGTCGTTGCATTGCTGTGATGCCGATACCAGAGGAGGGGCTTGGCCTTGTGCTCAATGAACGTTTGCGCCGTGCCAGCCACACCCCGTCAGCAAGGGACATTCCATGAGGGGAGTCCTCTCAGGTGTCCTCTCATGTGCCTTCTCATGTGTCCTCTCAGGCGCATTCCCTCAGGAGCATTGATGTCGTCCTCGAGCCATACAACGCAACAGAAACGCCATGCTCTCCGCACTCTTTTAGGGGAGGAGCGTTGTATCACGCACAAGGATGACATGACGCCTTATGTGTCGGAGAGACGTCAGCGCATCGAGGGACAAGCCTTAGGCGTGATATTCCCTGAGACAGAAGATGACGTTGTTGCTATTGTCCGCTATGCTCAGCGCTATGGTATAGGCTTAGTGCCACAGGGGGGTCATAGTGGCTTAGCGGGTGCGGCATGTCCTACGGATAAGGACAACCATGTCGTTGTTGCGATGGGACGCATGAATCATATTCGCGTCATTGATGGCAAGAATGCCACATTGATCGCTCAGGCGGGCTGTACCCTTGCTCAGATACAAGACGCCCTTGCCGATAGGCCTCTATTTTTTCCTCTAGATATTGCGTCTCGCCGCCAGTGCCAGCTAGGCGGGCTTGTCGCCACCAATGCTGGTGGTGTCCATGTCTTACGTTATGGCATGATGGGCGCTCTCGTCAGGGGTATACGCGCTGTTTTAGCTGATGGCAGTGTCATGGACGACCTCACATGTTGTCTCAAGGATAATACGGGCTATGCCTTACATTCTTTATTTTGTGGGAGCGAAGGCACGTTGGGTATTATCTGTGATGTCGCCTTGGCCTTATATCGGCGTCCGCGCCGTCTTGTGTCTGCGTGTTTTGCCGTGCGGGACATCGGCAAGGCGCTGAGGCTCTATGATGTGATAGCACAGGAGGCGCTGTCGTCTCTTCCCATGCCTCTTCATGCCTTTGAATATATTGATGGTGTCATCTTCGAGCTGGTGCTGTCTATGGCGGGACAGGATAAACGCCCCTTGCGGGGGACATATCCCGCCTATGTCATGGCGCAATGGGAGGAAGGGGGGGAAGAGGAGGGAGACGAGGGGATGAAGGCGCATGCCTTTTCTTCCTTTCGAGAGATGTTACATGCGCGGGGGATTATCGAGGCGGCTGTCCGCTGTGCGACTCCCTCCTCGCAACGGGCGCTATGGGATATGAGGTGGCGTATTCATGACACGGAGCGCCGTTATGGTGACGGGTTTAAGCATGATATTGCCTTACCTCTCCATCGGTGGGATGTTTTTTTACAGGAGACGACACGCGCTGTGCAAGAGAGCGTGCCTCATGCGCCTCTCTTCATTTTCGGTCACTTAGCGGAAGGCAACCTACACTATAATATCGGCAAGCCTCCTATGATGGCACAAAGCACTTTCGAACGTCATCGTGAGCCTCTTCAGCGCTATCTCTATGATAGCGTGCGCGCCTTTGGCGGGAGTTTCAGCGCCGAGCATGGGGTTGGGCGTCTCAAGCGAGAGGAATTAAAACGTTACAAGGCGCAAGGCACATATGGGATGATGCGCAAGCTCAAGGAGGCTTTCGACCCTCACCATATAATGAATCCGGGCGTTTTCTTTTCATCCTATCCATAAGAGCCGACGGCGTTGGCGACGGCGATACTGAGGTCTTTCATCATGGTATGGATACGGCGTATGGGGGCGAAGATATGGCGGTGGTGGGATTCATAGCCTCTAAAATGGTCGCCATGATACTCGGCGCGCACGCCAAAGACACCGGGCGTCCAGTTGACGGGTTGTGCTGGGAAAATGGATTCGAGATGTTGTAAGGCGGTGTCCACATCGAGCGTCAAGAGTTGGGACGTCAATTGGCGGTGATTACCGTGGGGTTGGGCGGTAAAGACGGGGATGGTGGCTGTATAGGTGAAGAGCAATTGCATCAGGGCGAGGCGCACGCTATGGATAATGGGGAGGAGGTCATCGAGGGCGCGTTGTCGGTGATGAAAGATGGAGTCTTGGGGTTTGTTCTGGAGACATTCTTCTGCCCATGTTGCCAATTCGGCATAGTCGCGATAGAGATGTCCGTAGAGGCGTAGCAAGGGTGGATACATATGGAGTGTTTCCACCATGTCGCCTACCCGTAGCAGATGTCTAAAGTCCTCTTCTTTTTTTATCTGTAGGGCGTGGTCGCTCCAATAGACGGGGTTATAGAGTTCGATATAGGCTCTGAAGACGGCGCTTGATGTCAGTTGAAAAGCATAGAGGACAAAGTCGGTCAGGTGGCGGAAACGTTGGGATTGTTTGTAGAGGGATGTCATAGAGGGTTGATGTTGTCTCAGGCTCATGCCAATGCCGCCGATGACGTTGGCACAGAAGCCAATTTGATGGAGGGTGGCGTTGTGAGGGATGGCGCGCCAGTCGCGCACCTTTCTACGTTCTTGATGTCTATCGCCTCCTTCATATTGGCGTTGATGGGGGCGTGAGCCTGATGGATAGGTGAGACGATGGCAGAACAAGGAGAGGAGCTGGGCATAATCGTCGCTGTCCATGAGTTGGGCGTTAAATTTTTTCACCGTGTGCGTGATTTCACTTCCCTCGTCAGGGCGGTGATAGAAGGGGTCTGTTTCTGTGCTCTTTGTTGGCTTGTCCGCCAGATGTTCGAGGATACGGGTCAGGGTGGCATAAGCTGTCGTTTCATCGATGAACCAGCTGTAGCCGTCTCCTCCTTGGAAGCTCACTTCTTTTTGGTGATGGACGCCTGCTTGGGTGAAACACTCGTTGGCATAGGGTGAAGAGAGATAGTTCAGGCGGTCGTTGAAAGAGAGGGGATGGCCGCCACGTCCACAGGACTCGCCATGGGTATTAAAGAAGAGGACACAAGGCGAGGGGATACCGCTCTCTTTGAGGATTTTTGCTGTTTGCGCATGGGTATGTTCGACGGCCAAAGCTGCTGCCATCTGTCCCATATGGCGTCCGGCGTCAGAATAGCCTGTTTGTAGGCAGAGGCGTCCCCGTTTTATCAGGTGATGTCGATAATGGTCGTTGGCGATAAGGTCGCCGATAAGGCTTGGCGCGCGCAAGAGCGCCTTTTCTGTTTCGAGGAGAGGCGAGATGTCGATTCTATCGGCAATGCCAAAAAGGCGAGCGAAATACAATGCTGCCAAGACGGAGAAGGCTGTTTCACATTCGGCAATAAGGAAACGTAGGGGCTGTTCGTTATCGATATAGGTATCCATTTGGCTCATGAGCATGAAGAGGGTGCGCGCTGACATGGTCTCGGTGAGGAGAGAGCCAAAATGGGTCTTAGCAGGTTTCACATTGGCGAGGAGCTCGTCGATACGGCGTTTATAGGTCATGCGTCGCGCTGGGTCATCCAGGGCGCCATCCATCTCCATATGTCCCAACAGAGCATTATGGAGTTGGCTGGCGTTAATACGCATATGGACTTTTGAGATGCCTAAGCCAAAATGCTTGATGGTGCTTGCCAGAATTTGCAAGGAGTCTTGGACATCGGTGGCGAGGTTGGATGTGATGGCTTGGGTGAGGGCTTGTTCTGCCAGTTCTTGTAAGGGCGCTGCGTGTGTGACACGATGTTTTTGCGTTGATTCGAAGTAGCGGGAGGCTTGAGCGAAAATTTTTGCTTTTTGTTGTGTGTCGGTGATGTCTTCTGGCGGGATGGAGGCAATATCTTTTTTCTTATCTTTGATGATGGCGGTGATTTTTTCGTGGAGAGCCGTGAGGGCGGGTGGTGTGTGCTCTTTGCCTATATCCTTGACGATGGCGGCCGCTTGTTCTTTGTAGTCGAGGAGTTGTGCTGTTTGGTCGAGGAGGCGATTTTTGAAGCTTTTGAGCCAGCTAATATCGCTACGTCCGTCAATATCATAGCCAACCCAGCTATAGAGCGAGAGGACTTTTGGGCGGAGTGAGCGCGCTTGTGTTTTGTCTATGGTGCGCGCATGGCGGACGATATGACGATAGAATCTCTGAAGGGACTTTTGTCCATTCTTGAGGGCATGTTGGGCGAGGGCATGCTCGTGGTCTAGGGTAATGTTTTGGGCGGGTTGTGGCGGATTTTTTGCGACTTCTGAGAGGAGGGCTGTTTCTTCGTCTTTTGTGTTTGCTTGGATAAGGGCGCTGAATTGGTGTAGGCATGGGGTATCGATGCCAAAGGTTGGATGGGCTGTGAAGACGATACCGAAATTGTCGCTTTCGGCAAATTGCGTGAGTCCCTCCATCGTCTTCCACGATGTTTTGAGGAGGTTCGCGAGGACATCATCATTTTTCTTTGGTGTCGTTGTGCCTACATAGGAGCGTGCCGTATCCACACGCAAGCCTAAGGAGACAATCTTGATATAGTCGATGAGGGCTTCTATGTCATCGAGGTGAAGCTCTTGGTGGCGTAGCTGATGCCAGAGGAGAGAGGAGACATCGAGCAAGGGGTTGGCGAGCAAACCATCCTTATGTTGTTTGTGGGTCGTCTTGTAAAGGGATAGGATATGTTCATACAGGTGTGAGGCTTTGCGTAACGTTTTTGGTGTCTCTGTATGGGATGACAGAATGTCAATGGTATGGTGATAGCAATGGCGCATAAGGGAGCACAAAAAACGCGATAAACATGATGAACAGGACGACCACGTTCTTTTTAAAGAAATTATGGCAAGAAGGGAAGGATTTTATATCTAAACGATAGAGGAAGAAGGCGAGGAGAAGGCCAGCGACGCCAAGCAAGAGCATGCTTGGTTGGATAACGATATGGGGATGGGTATGGGCTATCAGGAGAAGGCATGTCGCCAGTGCGCCCCATGCGACGCCATAGAGCATGGCAACGTATCTTTTCGTCCTTGTCCCCCAACGTATGGCAAGGGATTTGACGCCCACATGGATGTCGTCGTCCCTATCCATATGGGCATAGACCGTGTCGAAGGCGATGGTGCTCAGCACACAGCCCGCGTAGGCCAGCACGACAGGGAGGGGGAAGGCGTCCGCCAGCGAGACAGCATGGTGTGTTGCATGTGTTGTGGCATAGAAGGCGAGCAAGAGTCCTGTATTGAACAAGAAGCCCAGCATGACTTGAGGATAATGTGTTACCCTTTTCATGTAAGGGTACAGGACAATGAACGGGAGAATGGCGAGGGATGGCAGGAACAGGGTGGATGGCAGGGCGAGGGCGAGCATCAACGCGCAGACGAGGAGGCAGAAGAGTGTGGCGAGGGCGTGGCGTTGGGTGAGCATGCCACATGCGAGGGGACGTGTTTGTGTTCGTGTGATGTGTGCGTCTATGTCTTTATCGACCATGTCATTGACGACACATCCCGCTGACCGCATGACAAAGGCAGCGAGGGCAAATAAGAGATAAAAGGGGGCGTCATGGGCAAAAAACCTCTCCATCATGCTGTAGGGTTGATGGGCGATGTCGTCGCTGAGGGCGGTGCTGAGGGCGATGCCCCACCATGTGGGGAGGAGCAAGAGAAAACTGGCGCTGAGGCGGTCGAGACGCATCAGCATGAGATAGGGATGGAAGGCAGGGGGGGTCAGTGCGAACAACAGGGAATGTGTGTCAATATCGCGTTGTGCCATGACCATATGCGTCGAGGGTGGGGCGTCTCTCAATGTCCATCGCCTTGACCTTATCGCATGGTATCGTTACAATCAACTGTTTGCTGTGTTGTGGATGGCGAGGGGTGTGATGATTGATGGCGGGCGTAGCTCAGTTGGTTAGAGCGTCGGTTTGTGGTACCGAAAGTCGTGGGTTCAAGTCCCATCGCTCGCCCCCTTCTAGGGGATAGGGGGTGTGATTCATGCAACATGTGAGTCGCATGTGTCACCTAATGGCATGGCGGTTTCTTCACAGATACCATGTCAGGCGTACGATAGAGCGGACAGATGATGATGAACATAATGGTGAGCGGGTTACGTTTACCCGCTAACGGATGTCCTATTGCTGTATCTCATCAAGGGAAGATTGTGCCAGCGGGTGATGCCTCTCGTAGAGGGGGTGGGTTAGGGCGTCGTAGGGTGTCTCGTGTTGGTGCGTCCGACATGTCCCGTACCCATATGGGTGTGCAACAGAGTCGTGATTTCATCAAAGACCATATCACCCGTTATTTAGGCACGCATGATTTTCTTTCTCGTTTGCAGAAAGTTCGTCAGCAGAGTCCCCATTTACGAAAGGATGCCCGCCGTATTGAGCGTGATTACCATAGCGTCATGCGTGATGTGGAGCGTTTTCATAGTCGTCAGAGGCGTCCCATCACCTCTAAGGAGATGCGTCGGGTGACACAACGGGTGGCGGATGTTGCGGCGCGTGGCAAGCGTTTGCATTTGCTCTCACATCACGCGCAACATGGCACGTTGTCATCACCTGTGCCGTCATTTCGCCATAAGGATGTTCTCTATGACGAGATGACGTTTGACAAAGAGAAGGGGGCCTTTCGCGTTCGTCGGGGGAGTCTCTTTTCGAGGGGTGTCAAAGCCTTAGCGCTCAAGATAGGCGTTGGGCGAGAGCATTATGCGCAGAAGGCAGCCCGCGCCTTTGCCCATGCGATGGCGGAAAAATGTCAACGTTCTGACGTTGCCCATACGGCCTTTCAAGAACAAGGGCATAACATGGTTGCCCTTTTAGCGGGGCAGTTGGTGGATACCAGAGGGCACTATCGTCCTTTGCTCAGGTCTGAGGCGGTGGCAGCGGCTCATCGCACGGAGCACGGCGCGCTTCTCAAGAGTCATGGGCAATGGGTGCAGAAGACGACGTCGAGTCTGATGCCGGGAGGCGCGCTGTGGGAGAGCACGTTGAAGAAGGCGGGCCTGAAAGATGCCTCGTTCCTCAAGCATATCCATGGGGCGTGGCTGAGAGATTCTCTGGAGGTGGCTGTGCGTAGCGCCTTCCACGAGCCTAACATCCAGACGACACAAGCGCAATTGGTCGATGTGGCGGCGGGTGTCGTCCGTTCATTTGCCACCATGCCTCCCTCAGCCTTAAAGGCGTCCTATCAAGCCCGTCTCAGAACTGTCGCCCAATTGCGCGATGTGGCGCACAGCATGGTCACTGGGCGTATGGCGCGCGTCGTGCAATCCATGAAAAAATTTCATAGCGCCTATATCGATATGTTGAGTCGCGATCCGGCTTTTGGGTCTCCCCCACAAGGGCCGCATGGGGAGACGAAGGAGCTCTCTTCCGATGAACGCACCGCGCTTCTGCGGAGTCTCATGCGGCCTTTGGGGAGGCAATTGAGCGTTCCCTATGCCGAGCGCGCTTTACAGCAATTACAAGGGGATGTCGGCGCGACTCTTTCTGTGGCATTGGGCCTTCTCACTGAAGATACTGAACGTTCGGTGGGTCTTGAGATGCCAGAAGAACAAGGAACATCAAGGGCGGAAAGTCCAGAAGAAGATGCGTCTTATCGCCACATGTTAGACAGAGGGCAATTTTACTATCAGCAAGGGGATATGTTAGCAAAGATAGAAGAGACGCTCATCGAGGCATGTCTCGATAACGACTATTATCCGCCACAAGGCGTAGAGAGGGCTCGCTTGTTTGACTATGGCAGGGAGGTGCGTCAAGACACGGTTGATAACGTGACGGTGGTTGACCCTCTAGGGAGTGTCGCCATAATGCGGACACGCATCGAGCAGGATAGCCCGACTCATGTGGATGGGGAAGAAGTGGCGGCCGCCATTGCTCTCTATGGAGGGCTATGGCGTAGTCAGTTACAGGCGGTGGAGCGCGCCTAAGAGGGGTTTTGGCGTTTGCCTGTCTCAGGTGAGTCTATCTCAGCCTCGTCCCCTATAGGGCGCTGTGCGATGGTCGGGAATCCAGAGATTTTGAGGGGGCGGCGCTGTTTGATAAAAAATATCGATGGGGAGGCCGCCGCGAGGATACCAATAGCCGCCTATGCGTAGCCATGTGGGCGCAATACATGCTTCGACGCGCTGTGCGATCATCAGCGTGCATGCTTCGTGGAAGTCGTGGTGATGGCGGAAGGATGACAGGAAGAGTTTGAAGGATTTGCTCTCGAGGATATGGCGATGGGGGACGTAGTCGAGGATAATGTGGGCGAAATCTGGCAGTCCGCTACGTGGGCATAGGGTTGTGAATTCGGGGCATGTGAAGCGTATCATGCTCTTGTTGCTCTTGTGGGGCGCTGGCACAGCCTCTAGTGGGGCATCGTCGGGATGGGAGGCGAGGGGGGAAGGGTGGGGCGTGTGTGTCATAGACGATGCCATAAGATTATTCACCTATGATGATGACAGAGCTTTATACTAGGGGCATGAGAGGGCCATGTCTATTCCTTCCCTCAGTGACGAGCAAGAGAGGTTTAAGCGTGTCATGACAGGCAAAGAGACGTTGTTATCCATTGCTGTTGTCATAGGCGGTGGGATTGCTTCTGTGAAGAGTCTTATGCTGATACGTGCGTTGCGTGGGCGTGGTGTGCGGGTGATTCCTATTCTCAGTAAGGATGCCCATCGTTTCATCACACCTTTATCGGTTTCGGCGCTATCGGGTGGCGTTGTCTATGACGACCTGTTTAGCGTTGGGGAAGGGGGAGGGGCGATGGCGCATGTCACATTGCCTCGCTCTGTGGACAAAGTCGTTGTAGCGCCTTTGACGGCAAGCCTCATGGCGCGTATGGCGTCTGGGAGCGCTGATGATATGGCATCAGCCTTTTTACTCGCCTGTGAGCCGTCGAAAATTCTCATCGCCCCGGCCATGAATCCGCGCATGTGGGCGAATAGCGCTGTGCAACGTAACCAGCATTTTCTGTTGGAGCAAGGCATGCGCTGTATAGGGCCTGAGGATGGCACAGCCGCATGTGGCGATGAAGGCATAGGGAGAATGACTGAACCAGACGCCATTGTGGAGAGGCTGTTAGAGGACGTCCCGATAGACAAGCCTCTCTTCCATGGCGGGCGTCGCCTCAAGGCGCTTGTGACGAGTGGCCCCACGCACGAGCCATTGGATGGCGTGCGTTATCTCACCAATCGTTCCTCTGGCAAGCAAGGCCATGCCATAGCGCAAGCGTTGCAACAGGCATGCATGGAGACGACCCTTATCTCTGGTCCCGTCACATGTGTCGACCCGCAAGGTGTCGAGGTTGTTCATGTCGATACAGCCCATGCCATGTTCGATGCGTGCCTCGAGCATGGGGCGGTGGATGTGGCTGTGTGTGCTGCTGCTGTCAGTGATTGGCACATTCCCCGTGACAAGCGTGTTCTGGGTAAGTGGCCATCCGACACAGAGACACGCCGTGTGACGCTCCAAGCGACTTTGGATATTCTTAAGAGTATCGCTCAGGGAGAGAAGGGATTCACGCGTCCTCGCCTTGTCATTGGCTTTGCGGCAATGAGTGGTGAGGGTGGGCGTTCTGTTCTTGTTGAACAAGCACAACAAAAACGACAACGCAAAGGGTGTGATTGGATGATGATGAATGATGTAGGGCGTGACCCCCATATTTTTGGTGGCGACAATAATCGGGTGACGTTCATGACGGACAAGGCGTGCGAGGAATGGCCTCTCATGTCGAAGCATGATGTGGCGGTAAAACTGACAAAAAAAATCATAGACCACTTTATGTGAGGGAGAGGGAAGCTGTGCCAGACTATCGGTGCGATAAGCGTTTTTTCTTAGCTCTGTTGGCTGTTGTGGACATTGCCTACCATGGCGGCCATCGGCCTGTGCCTAGTCGTGATATTGTGGCGCGCCATCATATGACGAGACGCCATCTTGACGTGCTGTTGGGGCAGCTCGTCATATCCCGTATTTTACAGAGTGTGCGGGGACCAAAGGGGGGGTATCTTCTTGGGCGCGAGCGCCGACGTATTTGCTTGCTCGATATTGCCCATGCCCTTGAGTCTTCCCATGCTGAGACAAAGGCCACGCGTCTTTTTTGTAATGCCATAGACCGTTCGCCCATTGTCTCTGACATTCTTCTTCCCCTTCGGCAAGAGTGGGAGGAGCGCCATGCCCGCATGCTCTCACAGCTGACTATCGACGACATCTGTGTGCGCGCAAGGGATAAGGGTATTGCCCAAGAATCCTTGTCCCATTTGGATTGGACGATTTAGCGTCTTTTGTTCTTGTTTTCTTCTCTTTTTTTCCCTATCTTTTGTGAAGATGGAGGGGGGTAGGTTTGATGGATATGCAAGGGACGGATCTGGTGCTGACGAAACAACAACGTAAGCTGTTATTGCTTATTCACCATGTCTCTCAAGAGCGGGGTGTCGGCCCTTCTTATGACGAGATGTGTGACTGCATGTGCTTACGCTCTAAGTCTGGTATCCATCGTTTGCTCAATTGTTTGGAAGAGAGAGGCTATATCAAGCGTCTCAAGAATCGCGCCCGCGCCGTCGAGGTCATTAAATTGCCTTCTTGTGAGCGCCAGCATGATGGTGGACGTGCCGATGGCGAGGCGCATGATGCGATGCGTCCTTCTTTTGCATCGGACACGACCATCAATTTTTATGGCAACATTGCCGCAGGGGATCCCTTTACGGCTATGGTGCAAGACCATGAGACATTTGACGTGGCGTCTTTTCTCATTGGTCGTGATAGGGAGAACTATTTTGCCCTCAGGGTGTCTGGCGACTCTATGATAGGGGAAGGGATTCACGAGGGTGATATTGCCATCATTAAACGTGATGCCCAACCGAGGAATGGCTCGATCGTCGCCGCCTACATACGTGACAATCATCGTATCGATGGCGAGGTCACATTAAAGCGCCTACGTCGTCGCGGCAATTCTGTTGCTCTTGAGGCGGCAAATCCCGCCCATAAGGCGCAATTATACGGCGCGTCTCAGGTGCAATTTCAGGGGCGTTTAGTGGGTATCGTCCGCCGCTATGATAGGTAAAGGCATGGGACGTCTCACGCGACGTTGGCAGGGGCGACGTTGGTAGAGGCCACGTTGGTAGGCGCATGGGAAGGGGTGACGTCTATTTTGTTATTGAGGCGTGTTTGTTGGGCGATGTCTGTGCGGTAGGAGCATTGTTGCCATTGGATGTGCTTGGCGATGGCATAGGCTTTTTCTCGCGCTTGTTCGAGCGTATCGGCATGGCCCACAGCGGTGAGGACTCGTCCTGTCCCAGCCACAAGGGTTTCGTGTTCTATGCGGGTATTGGCGTGGAAGAGGACGCCTTCATGAGACGCGCGTGATGGCATGGTGATGGGGTGGCGTTGGGATGATGGCGAGGGGGAGGGGTAGTCTTTATCAACAAGGACGACGCCGACGGTGGCAGAATGGTCGAGAGAGAGGTCTTGCTCGGTGATATGGTGGAGGTTGTGATGGGCGCATGCATGCATGGCATGGGCGAGTTGTCCTTGCAGGCGAGGCATCAGGACTTGGCACTCTGGGTCGCCGAATCGCGCATTGAATTCGAGGACGTGACATGCCTTCGTTTCCCTATGGACGATAAGCCCGCCATAGAGGACACCGCTATAGGGGCATCCTTGCTGTGCCATGGCGCGAATGGTGGGTGTGATGATGTCGTTGATGGCGCGTGTCTGTATCTCTTGGTTTTGTGTGTCGATTGTATAAGAACAGAAAGCGCCCATGCCTCCTGTTTGCGGTCCCTTGTCACCATCTTCGCGCCTTTTATAGTCAAAGCACATACCAAGGGGTTTTATGGTCTGTCCGTCTGTCATGACAAAGAGGCTCACTTCATCTCCTTCGAGGAATTCTTCGATGACGACATGCTGTCCCGCCTTTCCTAAGGCGCGTTCTTTCATGAGTCTATGGAGGGTGTGGCGTGCCTCTTGCTTATCGTGGCAGATAAAGACGCCTTTGCCTGAGGCGAGGCCATCGGCTTTGATGACCCAGGGGGATGGCATGGTTTCTAATGCGTGGCATGCCTCCTTGTGCGACAAGCAACGATGGGCGCGGGCTGTGGGGATGTTGTATTGAGCGCATAGTTGCTTCATCCATATTTTCGATGTCTCAAGGCGGGCAGCGGCTTGTGAGGGCGCAAAAACAGAGACGCCACGCTCTCTGAGCGCATCGCTTATGCCACAGGCAAGGGGTGCTTCAGGCCCGATAACAACGAGGTCGATGGCATGCGTCTTAATCCATTGACAGAGAGCATGGGAGTCATCGATGGCGATGGGATGGCAGGCAAGAGCATGCTGATACGTCATGCCATCATTGCCGGGGAGGCAAAAAATCTCGTGCGGCGCGCCTTGTTGGTCCTTCTCTTGGCTGAGACGCCATGCGATGGCATGTTCCCGCGCCCCTTGTCCTAATATGGCAATACGCATGGAAGCACTTCTTCACTCTACAATCGGGGATCACATTGATACCCTTATGACATCATCGCCATAGTGTATAGTATGTCTGAGGGCCATGACAAGGGTGTCATGGTTAACATCGTCACGGGGAGTGAACATCGACTATGCTTCATAGGCCAATTTATCGTGTGTCTGACATCTCTGATGCTATCAAGGAGACGTTAGAACAGCGTTTTCGTGATGTGGCTGTGCGTGGGGAAGTGAGCAAAGTCTTTAAGTCATTGCAGGGTCATCTTTATTTTTCCTTGAAGGACGATAAGGCTCTCTTGCATGTGGTGTGTTGGCGTTCGACAGCGCAGTCGCTTTCTATGGAATGGGAGGACGGGCTCGAGGTGGTCTGTTATGGGCGCGTGACATCGTATGGCGTGCGTTCCACCTATCAGTTGATAGCCCATGATGTCCGTCCGTCAGGGCATGGGGCGTTGTATCAAATGTTGGCGTCGCGGCGTCTGCGCTTAGAGAAGGAGGGTTTATTTGCGGAGTCGAGGAAGCGTCCTCTTCCTTTTCTTCCCAAGATTATCGGTGTTGTTTCGTCGCCGCAAGGGGCGGTGATTCATGATGTCATGCATCGTTTGAACGAGCGTTTTCCTCGTCCTGTCGTTCTTTGGCCTTGTGCTGTGCAAGGTGAGCGTGCGCCCCAAGAAATCTGTGCGGCATTGCGCGGTTTTGCGATGGCCGATGGCAAGAGTGTGCCTCGTGTGGATGTCATTATTGTGGCGCGTGGGGGTGGAAGCATCGAGGAACTTTGGAGTTTCAACGAAGAAGAGGTCGTACGTGCCATTGCCGCCAGCCCCATTCCCGTCATCTCTGCCATTGGCCATGAGACAGATACCACCCTTGCTGATTTCGTTGCGGACTATCGAGCCCCGACACCGACGGCGGCGGCAGAGCGTTGTGTGCCTGTGCGTCATCAACTCCACAAGCAATGTTTAGATACGACACACCAGCTTGTATTGTCTATGGCGCGTCTCTATGACCATGGGTGTGAGCGTCATCGCGCCCTCACGGCGCGTCTTCCCATGCCTCAACGTTTCTTTGACGCTCGGGGTGAGATGGTGCGCCTCCATGAGGGTCGACTACGCCAAGCCGTGACCCACACATTCTCGAGACAACAGCAAACGATGTGCCATGCCCAACGTCTCCTTGAAAGTTGTTCTCCTTATGCTACAATGAAGCGTGGCTATGCCATTGTCCGTCAAGATGGCGTTGTCAAAAATAGGAAGGATGCTTTATGCGAGGAAACGAACGAGCTCGAGATTTCTTTTTATGATGGCAAGGTCGATGCTGTGCTGACGTGAGAGAGGCCAGAGAGGCCTATGCGGTGCTTATTATGTGCTGTTCCTATGGTTTATGTGTCGTGAGGCGTGTTATGTATCGTGTGATGAGGTTGATGTTTTGTGCCTTCTGTGGCGTTATCTGTTTTTCTGGGCAGAGCCATGGGGGGGCGCAAGGGGGGGAGGGGAAGGCTTTTGTGATAGAGGGGGGAAGCACCGCTCAAGGTGGCTTGCTCTATGGGCATTCTTTGTCCGATGCTGAGGTGAAGGCGCGGGGTGGCTATCTTGTCTATTGTTCCAGCGGTCGTTTTATGCTCGCCATTCCTCCTTCTGCTGGCGAAGAGATTGTCCTCTTTGCCAAGCGTGGCGACAGAAAGGTTAAGAAACGTGTTCCTGTGACACAGCGTCGCTATGAGGTTGAGCATGTGGATGGGCTTCCGCAAGAGCAAATATCGCCTCCCGAGTCTGTGTGGGAGCGTATTCAAAAGGAAAGGGAACAGATCAAGGCATCGAGGGACGATACGATGGGGTGTCAGCGTAGCCCTCTTCCACGTTTTTCCTATCCTGTGAGGGGGAGGATAAGCGGTGTCTATGGGTCACGGCGTGTTTTTAACGGTGTGCAGAGAGCGCCTCATTTTGGGCTCGACATTGCCGCGCCTCAAGGCACAAAGATCACAGCGCCTTTAGACGGGCGGGTCATTCTGACAGGCAAGGATTTTTTCTATGCTGGCAATATCGTTATTCTTGACCATGGCATGGGTCTTTCTTCCCTCTATGCCCATATGGACTCCATTGCTGTCTCCTATGGCGACATGCTGAGGAGGGGTGATGTCATGGGTGAAGTAGGCGCAACAGGGCGCGCGACGGGCCCCCACTTACATTGGGGGATTAATTTAGGGCCTTGGCCGCTTGACCCTGCGCTCTTGCTTGTTGAGCCTTAGCGTAGTCGGCGGCGCGTTTGAGGCGTTGCGGGAAATTCCAACGATTATGAGTCCATAGCCATTGGTCGGGGTGGGCGCGAATCCACGTCTCGAACAGATTAAAGTATTGTTGTGTCATTTTCGTGATATTCCTATTGTTGTCGCGTTTTGGCGAGGGGAAAATGGGTTCTTCGATGGTAATGGTGAACGAGGAGCTCTCTTGCTCACGGCAGACATGGATGGGGACAATGGCGGTATGAAAGCGCACGGCAAGGCGCGCTGGCGTATCGGCGCATGCCGAACGATAGCCCATGAAGCGCACATGCGTTCCTTCATGGAATTTTTGGTCGGTCACGAATCCCACAGCTTCGCGTCTTTGTAAGGCAGAGAGTATTTTTTTGAGACTATCGCTGTCATTTTTTGCGGCAAAGTGGGTGGCGACGCAATCGCGCATTGGGCCTATCATTCTGTCGGCAAAGGGGTTGTTTGGTGGACGATAGGCGACGGTGATGGGATAGCCTAGTTGGCGCACGACAAGGGCAGCAATTTCCCAATTGCCAAAGTGGGCAGAGACACATATGACGGGTTTATCTCTTTGCAGGAAGCTTTCCAGCCGTTCGACATGACGTATGGTGGCGATGTTCGGATAGGGGCCTGTATGGTCGTAGAGACGCATATCTTTTAGGAAGGGATATTCGGCAGCAATACGTCCTATATTGCGCCACATGTGACGCATGACATCGTGACGTTTCTTCTCTGACATGGCTGGAAAAATCTGTCGTAGATTGCAGAGGACAATTTTTGTTGTCGCCAAGTGGGGGCCAACAATTTCGGCACAGCGCGCCGAGACATGAGAGGCGCGTGTTAATCCTAATATGCGAAAGAGCCTTATAGCGCACCATAGGAGTATGCCTTGGGGAACGTAGTACCATCTGAGAGGGAATTTTTGCTTGGGGCGTCGTAGCATGGATGCTCTTAAAGCTGTGCCAAGGAAGAAAGGACGAAATCGAGGAGCGCGTCCTCTTGATGGATGTGCAAACGCAAGGCAACGGGCATTATAGAGGATTGATAGGCGCGGGGCAAACGAACAAAATCTTTTTCCGTTGTGACGAGTGTTGCTTTCTTCTGGGTGGCGTCATTGAGCATGAGGTCGAGCTGTTTTTTGGTGAGGACTGCATGGTCGGGATAGGCATAATGGGCGATGATGGGGGATGGCGTGGCGTCTTGTATCATCTCGAAAAAATTGTGGGGAGGGGCGATGGCGGCGAAGGCGATGAGAGGGCGTGAGCCTTTGTTCTTGAGCTGGGTATCGTCGAGGGTTGCTGTGGCGCGGAAGATGGGGAGGGGTTTTTTTGTGACATGGTGAAGGAGGGGTGGCAGTGGCGGCTTTTTTTTATTTTTTTTCTGTTCGACCATGACGATTGCCTGGGTTTTGGCGAGGGCGTATGCCCATGGTTCGCGTAAAGGCCCTGCCGGCATGATGGCGTGGTTGCCAACGCCTTGATGGGGGTTGATGGCGAGGAGCGTGATGTCTCTTTTGAGGGATGGGTGTTGCATGCCATCATCCATGATATAGCAATCGCCATCATGGCGTGCGCGCATAGCGCTTGTCGCACGGTTGCCGCCGACCCATGTGGGCGCATGGCGTGCGAGGAGCAAGGCTTCATCGCCTACATCGATGGCCGTATGGTGGGCGAGGTCGACACGACATGGCTGATGGTATTTTCCTCCATAGCCTCGTGTGAGGAACACAGGGCGGTATCCCTTGCGACGTAGCAGATGATTGAGGGCGATGGCCAGGGGCGTTTTACCACTTCCGCCGACAACGGCATTGCCAATACAGAGAACGGGATGGGGGGCTTGCTGGACTTTATGAAGGCGCTGAGAGAGCATGCTGGCCATGCCAAAGCACCATCCTAGAGGCATGAGACATGTCGAGAGGATGGAACGTTCCTGCCACCAAAAACGCGGAGGGAAGACACGTAGCATGGTCACATGAGGTCTAGGGTGGGTCTAGGGTCTTTTATGCTGTCGGGTCATGGTCAATCCCATGGTCAATCCCACGGTCAAGCCATGGGAGGATACAATTTTTGTATTGTTGGAGGATATGATGTGTGTCGCGGGTGACGAGGCGTTTTGCGTTGGTGCGCATGATGTTCATGGTGTCTGTGGCGAGGGTTTTTTGTAGGTAAGGTCCTAATTGGTCGCCATGGGTGATGATATGGGCGGCTTGTTCTTGTGCTAAGAGGTCATAGATTTTTGTAAAATTATGGTAGTGTTGTCCTGTGATGATGGCACAATCGAGGCGCGCTGCTTCCAGTGGATTTTGTCCGCCATGGGGGATGAGAGAGCCTCCCATAAAGGCCACATGGGCGAGGCGATAGAACAATCCGAGCATGCCGACTGTATCGATAATATAGATAAAATCCTGTGCGCATGGGGGGGGGTCTGTATGTTGGGAGTGGAGGAAGATGCGTGTGTCTGGTTCGAGGCTTTTGGCGATATGGCGTGTTCTATTGGGATGGCGTGGGGCGAGGAATGTGACAAGGTTAGGATGGGATGGTGTGAGCATGTGGTGGGCGTGGGCGACCCATTGTTCTTCGCCTTGGTGGGTGCTGGCGGCAATCCATATGGGGCGTTCCTGTGGTTTGTGCAAGGCATTTTTCCACAGCGTGAGGCGATGCGGGTTATGGGGCAAGGGATGGGCGGCTTCTTTGATATTGCCAACACAATAGACGGGATGACATCCTAGGGAGCGAAAAGAGGATGCTTGCTCTTCATTTTGGGCGAGACACAGGTCGACACAGCGCATGAGGTAGCGACTGGTTTTTTTGAACATCATCCAGCGTTTGTGGCTCTGTTGCGACATACGGGCATTGAGGAGGATGATCGGTATATGGCGTTTGCGAGTCTCTATGAGGAGATTGGGCCAGAGTTCTGATTCGACCCAGAGGGCAACGGAGGGTCGCCAATAGTCGAGGAAACGCTTCACATGGGAAGGGGCATCGAGGCAGATATAGCGGTGGAGGACATGGCGAGGGTTGCGCTGTGTGGCGAGTTGGGCTGAGGTGACGGTGTGGGTTGTGAGGAGAATGGGGATGTCGTCGCCTAAGGACTCTATGAGGGGGAGGACAGACAGATACTCGCCAACACTGGCCGCATGAAACCACAGGAGGGGGGTGTCTTTTGGGCGCTTTGTTCGTCCGTAGCCATAACGTTCCATGAGGCGGGGATAGTCTTCTTTCCCCTTGAGGAGACGATACAGCAGGAAGAGGGGGGAAAGCCACTGGGCGACAGACCACACGATACGATACAGCAGTAACAAGCGTGTCAAGGGCATGGGGATTATTTATGTCCTTATGTCGGCACAATTGTCGTATGGCGGGAGGATGTTCACCCTCCTGACGACGCTGACGCTTTTTTGGGCGTATCGCCTTCTTTTGCTGTCTTTTTTCTTTGTGCTTTTATCTTTTGTTTTTTTGCATGGCGGGGGTGCAATGTTGTGATGTCGGCAGATGTCTTTTTTGTTGACGGCGCTGTTTCTTTATTCTTCTCACTCTTCTTCTTCTTTTTGGTGGGTTTTTTTGTTTCTTCCTGTTGCTGTTTGGTCTTATCCGTATCATCCTCCTGTGTGTCGTTGTCTTGCATATCGACAAAGATACTTCCCGATTGTTTTTCGAGCATTTGTTTGTAGAGGCTTGATGTTTTTCTACATAATTGGCTATGGGTTCCGTGTTCTGCCACTTGTCCGTTGAGGATGACGTAGATTTTGTCGGCGTCGCGTATGGTAGAGAGGCGGTGGGCGATGACGAGGGTTGTCCTATCCTTACGTAGTTCTTTGAGACTGCTTTGGATGAGGCTTTCTGATTCGGAGTCGAGGGATGATGTTGCTTCATCGAGAAGGAGGATGGGCGCATTTTTTATGATGGCGCGAGCGATGGAGATGCGTTGCCTTTGTCCTCCTGAGAGGCTCACGCCATTTTCGCCGATGGGTGTATCATAGCCCTTGGGGAGTGCCATGATGAAGTCATGGGCGGCGGCGCGTTTGGCGGCGTCGACGATGGCGGTTTTTGTGGTGCGTCCTGTCGCCCCTAATTTGATATTTTCGGCAATGGTATCATTCATGAGGAAAATATCTTGACTGACGAGGGCAATATGGGCGCGTAGCGACCGAATGGTGAGCATGCGTATGTCGCTACCGTTGATTTCTATAGCGCCCTTGTGGACATCATAAAAGCGCGGGATAAGATTGAAGATGGTGGATTTGCCGCCTCCTGATGGGCCAACGAGCGCCGTCGTTTTCCCTGCCTCTACAGAGATATTGAGCTCGTCGAGGGCAAAGGTTTTTTTCTCGTCTTCTTCTTTCTCCTTTGTTTTCTTCTTTTTCGCCTTGCCGCCATAAGAGAAGCCAACATCTTTGAAATCAATATGGTAATGCGGGGCGGGGACGAGGGCTTTTGCCTTAGGATGATTGACGATATTGGGCGCATTGTCAATGGTGTCAAAGACACCTTCGGCAGAGGTAAGACATGCGCCAATTTTTGCCTTGACGGTCGTGATATTTTTGAGAGGGCGGTAGATAATGAAGGCAGATGTCACGAAGACAAAGAAAGAGCCGGGGCTCATTTCACCATCGAGCACCCTTGACCCGCCATAGGCTAAGGCAGAGCCAATGGCGATGCCTGCCAGCATGTCCACCATCGGTCTTCTGAGGGCTTCCACTTGCACTTGCTTGGTTTCGATGTTGGCATTATCGCTGAAGAACGCCTTCGCCTTATTGCTTTCCACGCGTTCCATTTGGAACGCCTTGATTTGTCGTATGCCCTGAAACGCTTGGCTCAGGAAGGAATTGATATTGCCCGCCACTTTATGCTTTTCCCGCGTGACATCGCCAGCGAGGTCTTTGCTCTTGTATGTCATGACGATGAGGCCAAGGGAGAAGACGACAACGATGACAAGGAACATGCGCCAATCTTGCATGATCATGAGCGCCATCAAGGCCAACAAGAGCATGCAATCTTTGCATAGAATGACAAGAGTCGTAATGAAGCCGCCGGCAACACTTTGGGCGACAGATGTGAATTTGGAGACAAGTTTTCCGCTTTCATTCTCGTGGAAGTAGGAGAGGTCGCATCGAAGGAGATGTCCGAAGATATCGAGGCGAATTTGCGATGATGCCAGCGCCATGACGCGATTCATGATGATAGAGCCAAGATATTCGGCAATACCACGTATGGCAAAAATGACAAAAATCATGATAGGAATGTATGTGAGTGTCTGGCGACTTCTCTCGATGAAGATGCTATCTAGGATAGGTTTCATAAGCCATGCCTTTGATGTCGTGGCGATGGCGACAATGGCCATGAAAAAAATGGCAACGGTGAGGGAAGGCCAATGTCGAGCAAAATACGTCCCGAAGAGGCGTTTCATGGTCGACTTATCTTTCTTAATCTTTTCTTTTTTTGTTTTTTCCTTCTGTGTTGATGCGACGCCCACATCGTGTGTGAAGATGCTTTTCAGGAGTCCCCACCAATCGGACAAGGTTGCCCCTATCCTCGCCATGATGCCTATTTTCTTTTGTGTTGTGGTGCTTCCTGCTGTAACGCTACGCCCCGCCATAATTTTCCCCTCGAATGAATTGGTCTCTTTGCTCGAGGTCTTCCTCGAATTGCTCTAGGCACACTTTAAAAATATCCCGTATGGAGACAAGCCCCAGAACGACGCCGTTTTCTGTGACGGGGAGATGGCGGTATGATTGTTCAGAGAAAATTTTGAGGGCATGGATGGCGGTATCGTCTTTATTGATGACGTGGGGATTTGGCGTCATGACCTCTCGCACGAGGATTTTTTTTGCATCTTTGCCTGCTGCGACAATCTTATGGAGAATATCTCGTTCGCTGATAATGCCTGTGAGGTTCTTTTGCCCATCGAAGACAATGAGTGCGCCCACATTATGCTCTTCTGAGCTGTCGGACGGGACGGAATGGATGACGGGTTGATTAATGACATCGGGGATGATTTTACGTTGCATGGCGGTTTTGTGCTGTCTTAATCTCTCTTCCCCCGTCTCCTCTTTTTTCTTCCCTCCGTTTCCCTTCCCCTCTTTTTCCTGTCCTTCCTCCCCCGTCCCCTTGAGCGCCCTTGCCTATGGCATGAGTGTCAGGATGC
Source organism: Alphaproteobacteria bacterium GM7ARS4 (assembly GCA_014332745.1). NCBI lineage: Bacteria > Pseudomonadati > Pseudomonadota > Alphaproteobacteria > Alphaproteobacteria bacterium GM7ARS4. The sequence continues at coordinate 505,259 of JACONL010000001.1, forward strand.
TCTTTGCCTCTGGTCATGTTTCTTTGGCACAGGGTTACACCGAGACGAGGATTCTTGTATTATAGTCTATTGTGGGGAAAAGGCAACAGATTATTTGGTGGAGAGATGAACGCCAAGCGCCATATTCTCAGCATGGAGGGCATGCCTCGTGACGATATAGATGTGCTTTTAAATAAGGCGGAGCGTTTTTTAGAAGATTGGAAGGGAGGGGCGATGCCATCGAAGCCTCTTGCTGGGCGAAGGGTGACGAATTTATTTTTTGAGAATTCGACACGCACCCGCACCTCTTTTGAGTTAGCGGGGAAGCATTTAGGGGCGACAGTCATCAACATGTCGGTGTCAGCCAGTTCCATTAAGAAGGGCGAGACATTATTGGATACGGCGGCGACTCTCAATGCGATGGGCACTGATATTTTGGTGGTGCGTCATCCATGTTCTGGCGCCGTAGAATTATTGTCTCGTCAGATGTGTTGTTGCGTCATCAATGCTGGTGATGGGATGCATGAGCATCCCACGCAAGGGTTGGTTGATGCGTTGGCGATTCGTCGGCGCAAGGGCAAGATAGAGGGTTTAAAGATTGTTATCTGTGGCGATGTGAAGCATTCTCGTGTTGCGCGTTCGAACATTCATGTCTTGTCGGCATTGCATGGGTCGGTGCATATTATGGCGCCTCCGACTCTTGTGCCGTTTGGCATAGAGGATTTAGGTGTGTGTGTGCATGGGCAGATAGGGGATGCGTTGCGGGATGCCGATGTTATTATGATGTTGCGTGTGCAGAGGGAGCGTGTGCAGGGTTCTTTTGTTCCTAGTGTTCGAGAGTATTATCATTTTTTTGGGATTGATAAGGAGAAGATGAAGGGCGCGTCTCCTGATGCGGTGCTCATGCATCCTGGTCCTGTGAATCGCGGGGTTGAGATCGATAGCGCGTTAGCCGATGATATTGACAGGAGTCTCATAGCGCAACAAGTGGAGGTTGGTGTGGCGGTGCGTATGGCGTGTTTGCAATGGGTGCTTGAGTGATGATGGCGACGATGCGCAAGATAGAGCAGTTGGGTGTCCAATCGATGCAACGGAATTTTCCGTTGTTGGCGCTCGTTGGCGGTCGCCTGTTGGACCCAGCGACGGGCTATGACGAAGAGGGTATCCTTCTTATCAAGGAGGGGAGAATAGAGGCGTGGGGCGATGGTGTTTCTCTTCCCGAGTCATCTGATATATTGTCCATTGATTGTCGGGGTTTGTGTCTTTCGCCGGGTTTAGTGGATATGCGCGCCTGTATTTGTGAGCCTTTTGACGAGCATAGAGAGACGATAGCGTCCTGTGCCCATGCGGCTGTTGCTGGCGGGATTACGACGGTTCTGTGTATGGGGAGCGGTTCTTTTGGCATAGAGAGTGTCGAATTGGTGGGTTTTGTGCAAAGGCGTGTGCGCGCGGCGAAGGCGGCAAAGATGTATCCTTGTGCCACGTTGACGCGCCATGCGCATGGCGAGGACATTAACAATATCGGTCTTCTTATGGAGGAGGGCGCTTTAGCCTTTTGCGATGGTTGGCGCTATGTGCGCGACAGCCATATCATGCGTCAAGCCTTATGCTATGGGCGTTATTTTGATGCGCTCATTATGCATCACACGCAAGATGTGTCTTTGAGCAGGGGGGGCGTGATGAACGAAGGGGCTCTTGCCACCCGTCTCGGTTTAGAGGGCATCACGCCTCTTGCCGAGACGATAGGACTAGTGCGTGATATTGTGTTGTTGCATGGGGAGGCGGCGCGCTACCATGCGAATCACATCACGACGGCGCGTTCGGTTGATATTGTCAGTGAGGCGAAAGCTCAGGGGCTTGACATCACATGCGACACGTCGCCTCCGTATTTTATGCTGAATGAGCAGGCGGTTGCTGATTATCGCACGTATGCGCGTTTAGACCCGCCTTTACGGGCGGAGACGGACCGCATGGCGATGATTGAGGGGCTTAAGCGTGGCGTCATTGACATTATTGTGTCTGACCATATTCCCCATGACCGAGAGAGCAAGCGTGTGCCGTTTGAGCAAGCTGAGGCGGGGGCTGTGGGCTTGGAGACGATGTTATCCCTTGTGTTGCATTTGGTGCATCATGGGGCTATGCCGTTATTGGATGCCTTGAAAAAGGTGACGTGGGCGCCAGCTCAGCGTTTAGGCCTTGAGGCGGGCGCGTTCAAAGAGGGTGGTGCTGCCGACATCACCATTTTTGACATGAATCGGTCGTGGCGTGTGCATGCGGATGCCTTTGTCAGCAAGTCCCATAACACGCCTTTTGACGGCATGGTCTTGCAAGGGCGCGCCGTTATGACCATTGTGGATGGGCGTATTGTTTATACGTTGCATGGGGATGGCTGTCGCCATTCCCATTGAGGAACGAGGTGTGTGATGGGCGATGACATATGGATGGTGATACGTGGGGGCTTGGTTGTTTTCACGGCCTATTGTATTGGGAGTATCACGTTTGGTTTGGTGATCAGCAAACTATGGAAGAGTCGCGACCCACGCCTTGAAGGCTCTGGTAACGTTGGTGCGACCAATGTGTATCGTGTGCTTGGCAAGGCTGGTGGGATGTTGACGCTTTTGAGTGATGGCGGCAAAGGTTTTCTTGTCGTTTATGGCGGGGGGTGGTATGGCATGTCCAGTGGTTTATTTCCCTCGTCCCATGGGCATGTGTTAGAGGCGCTTGTGCTCATAGCGGTGATTTTGGGTCATATTTTTCCCATATGGTTTCGCTGGAAGGGCGGTAAAGGCGTCGCGACGAGCGCGGGCGCGTGCCTTGCCTTGTCTGTCCCTCTGGCGTTGTTATGTGCTGGCATATGGCTTTTTGTGTTTCTTGCGTTTCGTTATGTCTCTTTGGCGTCTCTTGTGGCGGGTTTATGTGCGCCTGTGAGCGCGTTATTTTTTCTCGAGGAGCGTCTCTATGCCTATGCCCTTTTCTTTTTATTGTTGTTGGTCATTTTTACCCATCGCCAGAATATCAGGCGTTTATGGCGGGGAGAGGAGGCATCTTTTCGCGGTGGTGGCGTGTTGTGATGGGGCGGTATAGATGATGGGGCGTTCTTCTGACATGCAAGAAGAGCGTTTGGCGTGGCTTCATCTTGCGCGTGCGGTAGGGGTTGGTCCTGTGCGTCATCGCCGTTTGGTTGAGCAATTTGGGAGTGCTCGACAGGCTCTTGTGGCGTTGCGGGAGGCGACAAAGCGTCGTGAGACGCTGATTCATGGGAAGATTGTCATTCCAGCGCGGCGTGAGATAGAGGAAGAATGGTTTCGTGTCCATGATATGGGCGGGTCGATTCTTACCCTCCTTGATGATGCCTATCCTCCCCAATTGGCGCTCATCAATCAAGCGCCTCTTGTTCTGACGGTTCTTGGGCGTAAGGAATTGTTGCAAAGACAGATGGTGGGGGTTGTTGGGTCTCGCCATCCTTCCCTCAATTCGTCTATGTTTATCGAGAAATTGGCAAGGGCGTTAGCAGAGCATGGCTTTGTCGTTGTGTCGGGGATGGCGCATGGGATTGACTCGGCTGCCCATAAGGGGGCGTTATCGGGAGGCACGGTGGCTGTGTTGGCGTGTGGTGTTGATGTCGTCTATCCTCCAGAGAATGAACGTCTCTATCGGCAGCTGAGCGATGTGGGGGCGTTGCTCAGCGAAGAGGCGTTGGGAGCGCCTCCTCATGCGAAGCTCTTTCCTAAGCGCAATCGTATCATCGCCGGCTTATCTTTGGGTCTTGTCGTGATGGATGCGAAGGCGCGGTCTGGCTCTTTGATTACGGCAGATTATGCCTTATCGTATCATCGTGAGATTTTTGCTGTGCCTGGCTCTCCTCAGGACCCTCGTAGTTATGGCGCGAATTTTCTTATTCAGCAAGGCGCTGTCCTCGTCTCGACAGTGGACGACATTTTACGTCATATCACGGCGCGCCAAGAGCGCATGGAGCAGTCGAAAGATGTGCGTTTTCTTCACCAAGAGTGTGACCATCCTGTTGCGACTCCCCTTCCTAGCGGTAAGGCGCTTGTGGATATGCGGCGTTCCATCTTATCTTTGCTGGATGCTGTGCCTTTGGCTATGGATATTGTCATAGAAAAAAGCGCTTGTCCTCCTTCCCATGTTGCCTATATTTTGCTCGAATTGGATTTAGAGGGTCGTTTAGAGTATCATCAGGGGAACAAGGTGAGTCTTGTGATGTGACGTGATGTGACGGGGGATGGGCGGTGTGAGGAGTCGTTGGATGATTCGTGATAGGCGGGAAGATGATGGATGTCGTGATTGTTGAGTCGCCAGCGAAAGCGAAGACAATTCATAAATATCTAGGGGGGCATTATAGGATTTTGGCGAGTTTCGGGCATGTGCGCGATCTTCCTGTGAAGGAGGGCTCTGTGCGTCCAGACGAGGACTTTCACATGGTGTGGGAGGTCATGGCGAAGGCGCGCAAGACTCTCAAGGACATCACGTCATCTTTGCGTCATGCGCGTCATGTCTATTTGGCGACAGACCCTGATAGGGAGGGCGAGGCGATTTCGTGGCACATTGTTGAGTTTCTCGCCAAAGAGGGTGTTTTAGGCTCACTCAGTGTGCGGCGCGTTGTATTCCATGAGATCACGAAAGAGGCGGTTGTGCAGGCGTTTTCCTCTTCTCGCGCCATCGACATGCGCTTGGTGGAGGCGTATCTGGCGCGTCGGGCGTTAGATTATCTTGTGGGGTTCACCTTGTCGCCTGTTTTGTGGCGTAAACTTCCGGGCAGTCGGTCGGCGGGTCGCGTGCAATCGGTGGCGTTGCGTATGGTGTGCGATAGGGAGAACGAGATAGGCTTATTTCGTCCTCGGGAGTATTGGCAGCTTCACGGCCATTTTTTTGATGAACGCGACAAGGCCAGAGCGGAGGGCGATGCCTATCCTATCCGTGCGAAACTTGTGTCCTATGGCGGCAAGGCTCTTGGTCAGTTTGACCTTGATAAGGAGAAGGCAGAACATATCAAGGAGGCCTTATCGGCATGTCACTGGCATGTGGCGGAGATTGTCGCACGTCAGGAGAAGCGCAAGCCCTATCCGCCTTTTATCACATCGACATTACAGCAAGCGGCGTCTCGTCTTTTAGGCTTTTCGGCCAAGCAGACCATGACGATCGCGCAGAAGCTCTATGACGGCAGTGCGTTGCGTTCTGAGGAGGGGGGATTGATTACCTATATGCGCACCGATTCGACCGCATTATCTCGTGTGGCGATAGAGACCATACGCGACCTTATCGTCAAGGACTATGGGAAGGCGTATCTTCCCTCCTCGCCCATTGTCTATAAGGGGAAGGCGAAGAATGCCCAAGAGGCTCACGAGGCGATACGTCCCACCGATTGTCGCGTGATGCCTTCTGCTGTGCGTTCACGTCTCGATAGTGATTGTTATCGCCTTTACGAGTTGATATGGCGGCGTGCGATGGCGAGCCAGATGGAGAGCGCCCGTATGGAGCGCGTCCGTGTGGATATTGTCAATGGCGAAGGTGGTGAGGAGTCGTCAGCTGTCATGCGCGCCAACGGCTCGTCGATTCTTTTCGATGGTTTTTTGCGTCTGTATCAAGAGGATAAAGAGCGTGAAGACGGCAAGGCTGATGATAAGAAGGAAGGGCGTCTTCCTCCCTTGCGTCAAGGCATGGCTTTAGCGCTTGCGTCGATGGAGGCGAGTCAGCATTTCACCAAGCCTCCCCCCCGTTTCACCGAAGCGAGTCTCGTGAAAACATTGGAGGAAGAGGGGATAGGGCGTCCTTCCACCTATGCCTCTATTATCAGTGTTTTACGGGACAGGGAATATGTGGCGATAGAGTCCAGACGTTTCACGGCGACGGTGCGCGGGCGGGTTGTGAGCGCGTTCCTCGATAATTTTTTCCATCGCTATATCCAAAATGATTTCACGTCCCAATTGGAAGACCAGTTGGATGCAGTCTCGCGGGGAGAGAAGGGGTGGAAAGACCTCTTGCGTGACTTTTGGTGCGATTTTGTGAAGAGCATTGACAAGACGAAAGACATGCCGACCCGTGAGGTTATCGATGTTCTCAATGACGTCTTAAAGTCTTTTTTGTTTGGCGAGGACGAGGCACAGCGTGTTTGCCCTCAATGTAAGGATGGCACATTGGGGATTAAACTCAGCCGTTATGGCCCCTTCATTGGCTGTTCTCTTTATCCTAAATGTGTTTATACGCGCGCCTTCGAGGCCTACAACGCCCATGATGACACGTCTGATGGCGCTGATGGTAAGAAGATTCTCTCACCCCATGAAGTGCTGGGCGTTGACCCTGTGACGAAGGGCGATGTGAGTTTACGTAGGGGGCCTTATGGGTTTTATATCCAATTGGAGCGCCCAACGGATGGCACAAGCGAGGGTAAACCCTCTTCCTCTAAAAAGCCGAAACGGGTTTCTTTGAACAATTTACCGGCCTATCCCCCTGAGACGATGACGTTGGAGACGGCATTGCGTCTATTGGCTTTGCCTCGTGTCATAGGGGAACATCCGCAGAAGAAAGGGGATATGGTTGTCAGCAACGGTCCTTATGGTCCGTATATTTACCATGATGGTCTCTATGCTTCCTTACGCCCTGAGGATGATATTTTAGAGGTAGGGATGAATCGCGCTGTCGTTTTATTGGCGGAGGCAGAAGAGAAACGCAAAGCGCGTATTATCAGGGAGATAGGGACAGATCCCCATGAGGGAGGGGTCGTGCGCATCGAGAAGAGTCGCTTTGGTCCTTGCATTGTTCATGGCAAACAGCGCGCCTATTTAGGCAAAGGGATTGATACGCAGACGATGGATGCGTATACGTTGGAGGACGCTTTGGCCCTTTTGGCAGAAAACGTCAAAAAGACGCGCGCAAAGACAAAGACAAAAACGACAACAAGGAAGAGGGCGACAGGCAAGAAGGCGGGGATGTGACCCTCATGAGCATACCCCGTGCGTGGCGGGTGACATGTTTCGTAACGTCTTGACAGAAACGGGATATGTGGCATAGTGAGGCGGGGTGTCTATGAGGTGCGTGTGTCATGGCAAAATCAGCGAAGATTAAGATACGATTGGTGAGCAGTGAGAAGACGGGGACATTTTATGTGACGACCAAGAATCCTCGTCAGACGCCAGAGAAGTTGTCGTTAAAGAAATATGACCCTGTGGTGAGGCGTCATGTTGTCTTTAAGGAGGCGAAGATAAAATAGGGAGAGGTGGCCGAGTGGTTGAAGGCGACGGTTTGCTAAACCGTTATACGGTTTAACCCGTATCGAGGGTTCGAATCCCTTCCTCTCCGCCAGTGGTGCTTGAAGTGCTCGGTGTCTCCTTCTGGTCAGTGGGTATACGTATGAGCGAACTGGGTCAGGATGTTAAGTTTAAAACGGTTATCGAAAAGAACACGTTCTATTTCCATAACAGATGTTTTGAAGAGAGATATGAAGCCGACTTGCACTCTTTGAAAGAGATTTTGTTAACGTTACGGAACGAAGTAGATACACATGGCTTGAACAAGGAGTTTTGCGAAAAGCTCTTGCTCGAAAAGGAGCATGGTTTAAGGGCATTACTTGCACTCACTGGCCTGTCGAATGAAACGCTGAAACGTCTGATAACGTTAATTCGTATCAAGGACGACAAAGAATTAAATGTCTTGGTCGAAAAGCATAAGTGGTGCCGAAAAGAATCTGTGGAAAATCTGACGGAATGGACGGACTCGCAAATTCTTAAATTAATCAGAGAAAACAAGTATTTTAGAAAGGGGGTTGTTAGCATTCTCTTTGAGGGAGGCACTGTCCCGTTTTTGGCACAGACTATTCCTCTCTTTGAATTAAGAAAATTAAGTAGCTCAAAGTTAAGATTTGAAATTCCCGAAATGATAGATACGCTCATAAGGTATAAAGAAAAGGGAAGTTATTCTGGTAAGAAAGATAATAATGCAGAGGTGCTTATAGAGGCCGTGCTTAACAAGCTCAACGTTACTTTTGAGACGGGCGACCTCAGTGACCTTGTGAGTCATGCCCATGCAACGAAAAGAACCATGGACTTCATTATTCCAAACAAGAGCAATCCTCGTGTCATTGTGGAGAGTTCTTTTTTAACGACAACGTCATCAGGGCAAGGTGATAAATCGAAAACAGAAATTACGATTGGCTCTCTTATTAAACAACATTATCCAGAATCCCGATTCATTGGTTTTATTGACGGAGTAGGCTGGTATGTCAGGAAGGGGGATTTGCGAAGAATGGTGTCTGCTTATGAGGATGTCTTTACTTTTCGTGAGGACGAATTAAAAAGATTTGAGGAGTTTTTGGTTCAGTTTATTTCTTGATGGGTAGATGTCATGTTGGAACATTACATGAATAAAATCGTTCAGGGTGATTGTCTTGAGTTGCTAGAAAGGATACCCAATGACTCCGTAGATGTGACCTTTGCCGACCCTCCTTTTAATCTTGGGAAGCAATATAATGGGTACAAAGACAGCTTGGCACTTGAGACGTATATCGATTGGTGCTCAGAATGGATAAAAGCCATGGTGAGGGTAACGAAACCTAGCGGCTCCGTCCTCATACATAACATACCAAGATGGCTAACCTTCTATGCTGGCGTATTAAATGAAACGGCTCATTTCAGACATTGGATTGTGTGGGACGCTCCCACGTCTCCTATGGGTAAAAGTTTGCAACCCAATCATTACGGCGTTCTGTTCTATACAAAATCAGACAAAAAGGCAAAAATATACGAACTGAGAATGCCTCATGAGCGTGAAAGGAAGAGCACTTTCTTAAGAAAAGACTATGGGGGTAAAAAAGCAGGACTGCACCCTTTTGGGCCTCTCATTTCAGATGTTTGGTCTGATATACATAGGATAAAGCATTCCAAGTCTCGACATAAGCACCCTTGCCAACTCCCCGTTCATCTGTTAGAGAGGATGATTTTGTTGACAACGGATGAAGGCGATGTCGTCCTCGATCCATTTGTTGGCACGGGGACATCAGCTGTGGCAGCAAAAAAATTGAACAGGAGATACATAGGTTTTGAATTGGACGAGGACTATGCGAGAATTGCACGTTGCAACATAGATAGCGTTTATCCTAACTCGAGAGTCAATGATATATGGGTTAGTTTCTATCTAGGGGCCATAAAAACAATAAGGGATAAGGATTGGGCTTCATTGTCACAGAGTTTTGACATTCCTCGAGATATGAGAGAGATTGATTTTAAAAAAATAGAGCTCAAGAAGTCACAAGCACCTATGACGTCTTGTGGCAGCGTCATATGCCCACAGGCGCCGTCGCAAGGCTTCTTTGTGTGAAGAGGGCGCGCCCATCACACACAAAACCAAGCTGACGCCAGTCCACTTTATTCAACGCGTCCGCCGCTTTGCTTACATCAAAGTCCAGCTTAGGAAACAAGGCCATGACAGACCCATCATAGGCCTCAATATCTGAGACAAAGAACGGCTTGCTGTGGCGCGTTTTGCCATTGACATAAATGCGTTCGCCTTTTCTGTGGTGATAATTCCGTCCCCACATCCACCAATTCGAGTCATTGAATGTCTTGATTTTCCGACGTATCAGCCTGTCCTTATGGGGTTTCAGGCAAGGATGGCACGTGTTGTAAATCATGGGTCTTGTCTCGCCAGAGGTTGCTGTTCTGGAGCATACCATGGTGGTTGTGCCATAACGCTCGTTCTCAAAGACATCATCCGCTGCCGAGACAGCGCCGACCTTTATATCAAAGAAGTCTGAGAGTTGGGTGTATGGGCGGTCATCGCCGCACCATATTTGCCCGTTCCGACAATGAAAAGAACCCCCTGTTGTCATGTGGCGGTCGGTGCGTCCTTTCTCCCATCGCCATATGGCGCAATTAGGCGTTGCGTCCTCAAAGATATGGGCGTCGCCTAACTCGTCATAATGCGTCATTGACCCTTCCCGATACAGCATGTCATTCATCTGTCTTGCTGAGGTGCTCTTTAAGAAGTCTCTCGGTGTGATGAAGATCAGCTCACCGCCGTCAACGAGATGGTCAGCGCATTTCGCAATGAAAAACAGAAACAGGTTACTACGCTTATCAAACAGCGTCATGGGGAGCATCGCTTTTGTGTTGTTGGCGATATCCCTATAGCGCACATAAGGCGGGTTGCCGATAATGGTGTCAAACCTGTTATCGAGGGAATACGCAAAGAAATCCTCGAAGAGGAGGCGCTCATCTGACAGGCCTATGTCTTTGTCGATTTCAATACCCACGGCGCTTGCTTCCAAGCATGACAGGAATGCCCCCTTGCCCGCAGACGGCTCTAGCACCCTGTTGACATTTTGCCGTAGCGATAGCATCGTCTCAACAATGTCTGGCGGGGTAAAAAATTGTCCTAAGACATCTGTCTTATAGGCCATAATATCATGGGGGGTATCATGCTCAAAAAAGTCCATGTCCTATCTGTGCCAATGGCGTGTTTCTTTGTCAAATCTTTTGATGACATATGGCTTCCTTGATTTTTTTGCTTAAGCCACGGGCATGGGTCGCAAAAGTTTTGCTGACTCTCTTTCTTGTTGGCTTCTTGTCACTGGGGTTCTTGGACTATCTACAGCCCATTAAGGCGTTTCTAGAGTCCGACACTCTCTCCTTCAACATCGGTGACGCCCGTTTTTCTGTCTATCTCGTCATCAAGGCGGTGATCACGGTTGTCATGCTGTTTTGGCTCACAGGCATATTGTCTGGATTTGGCGAAAAGCGCATCAAAACCATTAAAGGCATCAAAGCCAATAACAAAGCGCTCATCACAAAGGCATTCCAGATTTTCGTATATTTCTTCGGGTTCATGATTGGACTCGATGTGCTCGGCATAGATGTGACGGCTTTGGCTATTTTTAGTGGCGCCGTTGGTATCGGCATTGGTTTTGGCCTACAGAAAATCACGTCTAACTTCATCAGCGGTTTGATCTTGCTCTTCGAGAAATCTATTGAACATGATGATTTGGTGGAGCTTGCTGACGGCATTCATGGCTTTGTTCGGCACACAGGGGCGCGCTATACGCTGTTAGAGACCTTTGAGGGGAAAGAGATCATGATTCCCAACGAGGATTTTATAACCAATCGCGTCACAAATTGGACATTCAGTGACACCATAGGGCGCTTGGACATCACGATTGGTGTCTCGTATGAGTCCGATATCGAAAAAGCCATGGCGTTGCTCTTAGAGGCGGCTAAGGAGCATCCGCGATGTCTTGATAGGCCAGCGCCTACGTGCTTTCTACAAGAGTTTGGTGAGAGCGCCGTTAATCTCCTCCTTTTTTTCTGGGTGGCCGATGTGACGGAGGGCAGATTAGAACCCAGAAGTGATGTGATGCTCAGCATTTGGAAGAAATTTAAAGACCATGACATCACCATCCCCTATCCCCAACGCGCTCTTCATGTAAAAAATGTGGAAGCGCTGAGATGAAAGAGCCTATGTTATGAGCCTCACGAGTCCCACGTGGAGTCGCAAGGGGAGTCGAACGTATGTTGAGCGCGCTACGTCACAACATAACCCTTGCTTTTCTTTGTTTTCAGGGCAATTATTTGGGCGACATATTAACGGGTGTAGAGGGAGAGAGGTGATTGGTGGCACAACAGAGCCCACAGCAACAGACAGGGGATGTCGACATCATAAGGGATGTGAAGGCTATCGACTCCTATTTACGTTCGGGGTGTAAACCGAGGGACGCATGGCGTATTGGCACTGAACATGAGAAATTTCCCTTTCATAAAGGGACTCTCAAACCCGTTGCCTACCGTGGGAAAGGGGCGAGCATCGAGAATTTTCTCCATGCCTATCTCAAACAGGAGGGAGGTGAGCCTATATATGAGGATGGCAATATCATCGCCATCCATAGGCCTGATTTTGGGAGCATTTCCCTTGAGCCCGGAGGACAGATAGAATTTTCTGCCCATCCCGTGGCGACACTTCACCATGCATGTCGCGACATTCACCGCCATATCCGTGCCGCATGCGAGGTCGCATCGACATTGGATATAGGGCTCTTAGGGCTGGGGTTTCTTCCGTTATGGCAACGGGACGATGTGCCATGGATGCCAAAAAGACGCTATGACATCATGCGTCAGCATATGGTCTCTCAGGGGCGCTTAGGCATCGACATGATGAAGCGCACATGCACTGTGCAGGTGAATCTGGATTTTGCCAGTGAGGGCATGATGAAGGAGTGCATGCGGATAGGGCTTGCGTTACAACCTCTTGTTGTTGCTCTCTTTGCCAATTCGCCTTTCAGTGAGGGGCGTTTGAACGGGTTTCTCAGCTATCGTAGCCATGTATGGACGGATACCGACCATGAGCGTTGTGGCATTCTTCCCTTTGTCTATGATGACGATTTTGGGTTTTCACGCTATCGCGACTATCTGTTGGATGTGCCGATGTATTTTGTGCGTAGGGGTGGCACATATCACGATGTGCGTGGCCGTTCCTTCCGTGATTTTATTGCTGGGCGCTTGGCGGGTTTCGAAGGGACTTATCCCACATTAGAGGATGTGAAAGACCATATGAGCACCATCTTTACAGAAGTGCGCCTCAAGACATTCATCGAGATGCGCGGCGCCGATGGGGGCACGCTCGAGCGTCTCTGTGCCTTATCAGCCTTTTGGGTAGGGTTGCTCTATGACGACTCGGTGCGTCAGCAATGTTTAGAGCATATTCATGATTGGAGCATGGAACGTCATAGGATGTTACGTCACAACATTCCCAAAGATGGGTTGCGTGTGCCGTTGGGACAAGGCAGTATGGCCGTCTTTGCCCGTGAGATTCTGGCATTGGCGGTGAGGGGTTTGAAGAAAAGAGGAAAAGTGAATAGTCATGGACAGGATGAGAGCATTTTTCTAGAGCCTTTACAAGAATATGCACAACGAGGTGTGTCACCAGCCGATGATGTGATAGGCTTGTGGCAAGAGCACAAGCGAGAGATGAGAAAAGTCTATGAGCATTTTGCCTATTAGGGTGTAACAGAAGGCGATGACAGACATCAAACGTTGCCGTCATTTAGGAGAGGTGCGTCAGCATATCGACAGATTGGACAAGGCGTTACTTGCCTTATTGGCGGAGCGCACACACTATGTCCGCCAAGCCGTCACCTTCAAGGACAGGTCGCAGATCGTCGATGAGGAGCGTATCGCCTCTATTATTGCGCGCATGCGCATGGATGCGAAGGCGCAAGGCGTGGACGAGGATATGGTTGAGGGACTATGGCGCAAGATGATAGATGATTTTATTGCCCTAGAGTATAAACTCTTCGATGGCAAGAAGGATTCCCAAGAGGACAGAATGTGAGCGCACTAGGACTCGAACCTAGGACCCGCTGATTACGTACCACGACGGCTTATCGCCGCATCTTTTCTTCGAGGCATCGAAGGCAAGATTTTGTGGTCTGGACTATCCCATCACCCTAGCATGACGTTGAGGTCTATTGCCGTAGGTGGGTGCCGTCTAGTCTCTACACCTTCCGTCCCACACATCCCCTATATCACGAACGACATATCGCTCACAACATATCCTCATGACATATCCTAACGACATATCCTAGCGACATGGGGGGGTTGTGTGGGGTGGCTTGGCTCGGGATTGCCAAAGAAAAGGCATTCTGTTTCTGTCAGGCCTTTTCTGTCAGGGTTCCCCGACTTTGACACCTTGTCATCCTTGCGTTTCCGCGAAGGCGCTCCCCTTATGACCGAAGAGTCAGCTGCTCTACCAACTGAGCTATGCGCCCCTTATGTTCCTTAATCTTGTGTATCCAATCCAGTCAATAGATGTCTCTCACCACCTCCTTTCTCACGACAGGATGTTCGAAGACCCCTGAGGGGTCTGTGCCGTAAGCATGATACCAAAGGCGAAGAAAAAGGAAAGCATTATTGAATCTCTGTAGGAAAAAAAGTCACGGGTTGCTGTCATTGTGGCGGGACGGCATGGGGTATGCCTATGATGTGCGATGGGCATGGCTCATGTTGTGTAAAAAGCGGTCTATATGCCAGAGCATCGAGAAAACCCATGGGAAGACGATGCTCTGGACGATAAAGGAAAAGATGACGTGCATAACGACCATGCCTTGTGCGTGATAGAGGGCGAGCATGCCCCAGAAGAGACTATGGACACAAGCGCATGTGATGACGAAGGCGAGCCAGCGAGTCACGACATGCTCCACAGAGACGATTTTTGTGCCATAGGCGATGATGAGACGCGTACATAAGAAGGGGACAAGGAAAAATCCGAGAGGCAAAAGGATGACGACTCCCATCAAGAGAACACATGGAATGATAAACCATAGGGAGAGCGCGCGAGGGCGATAGAAACACCAGCATGCAAAGACGGTGACGGGAAAGAAAGGCAGAAGCCCTTGGGATAAAGGAGGATACAAGGCGAGGAAAAAACTCAGCACAATGGTGAGGTAAGGAAAAAGGCGATACAGAAAAGACATAAGCGCACAGGAGGGCAGAGGGGCGAGGAGGGGGCGCGATGGCGGGAGGATACGCCTTATGGGGTGGCCATCATGGGCATGGCTATCATGGCTAGAGCGACTGTACGAAGACTCCTTTAAGTTTTTCGATATTATCTAAACATTTTCCCGTTCCTCTGACGACACAATAGAGAGGGTCTTCGGCAATGGCGGTAGGGATACCGATTTCTTCTTGTATATAGACGTCGATGTTACGGAGCAAGGCGCCGCCGCCTGAGACGACGATGCCTTGGTCGGCAATATCGGCGGCGAGTTCGGGAGCAATATGTTCAAGGGCGGAGCGTATGGCTTCGATGATGGACGAGAGGGGGTCTTTGAGGGCATCCGCCACATCTTTCTGTGAGAGCACGACTTCTCTTGGGACGCCACGGACAATATCGCGTCCTTTGATGGGCATATCGGGGATTGTGCTCTCGAAGGGCGGGCATGCGCAGCCTAAGTCTTTTTTGATACGTTCGGCAGTATTCTCACCAATGAGGATTTTATGGGTTTTGCGGACGAATCGTATGATGGCATCATCGAATCTGTCGCCGCCGGTGCGTGAGGATGATGCATAGACGATCCCTCCTAAGGATAAGATTCCCAATTCGCATGTGCCGCCTCCGATATCGACAATCATAGAGCCTTGTGCTTCATTGACGGGCAATCCCGCGCCGAGAGCGGCAGCGATTGGCTCTTCGATGAGATAGACTCGCCTTGCGCCAGCGACAGCCACGGACTCTTGGATAGCCCGCCGCTCCACCGCTGTGGCTTGAGAAGGCACACAGACGACAATACGCGGATTGCCTAGTGTGAATCGGTTTTTCAAGGCACGGCGCACGAAATTCTTAATCATCGCCTCAGCGATTTCGAAGTCGGCAATGACGCCATCACGCAACGGACGTACGGCTTGGATATTTTTTGGCGTGCGTCCAAGCATTTTTTTCGCGTCATTGCCCACAGCCAAAATCTGGATTTTATCCTTGTGCTTGATGATGGCGACGACGGACGGCTCGTTGAGGACAATGCCTTGCCCACGGACATAGATGAGGGTATTGGCAGTGCCTAAATCAATACCGATGTCGGTTGTGAGATATTTGGAGAGCATAGGGACAGGGTCGTCAGCACAAGAGTCGAAGACTAGATGCCACCGAAAGCCTCTTGACGTGATGCCTTGTTCCCGTGCGTCCCATCCAGTGATGTGGCGTGGCGATGGGCTCTTTGTAATTTGTTGAGGGCTTGGATATAGGCGCGCGCTGAGGCATGGAGCGTATCGGTATCGATTCCTTGTCCCACGACGTCTTGTCCCACGACGCCTTGTTCATGGGCGGTGAGGCGGACGGTGACGTCGGCTTGGGCGTCTATGCCTTGGGTGATGGCTTTTACCTGATAGAGGGAGAGCGTTGCGTCATGCGGGATGGCCTTATCGATGGCGGAAAAGAGGCTATCGATGACGCCATTGGCGGTGGCGGTGGCCGATATTGTCTCGTCTTGGTGGCGTATGGTGATAGAGGTTGTGCATTGGGAGTCGCTATCATAGCGCACATTGAGGGACAGGAGGTCGCTCTGTGTGCTTTGGCGCGCCGTTTCGTCATCCATTAAGGCGATAATATCTTCTTCGAAGATGTCTTTTTTATGGTCAGCGAGCTCTTTGAATCGTCCAAACGCTTTATTGAGGCTTTTTTCGTCCACCGTCCCATAGCCCAGCTCCTCGATTTTTTTGGCGAAGGCGTGGCGTCCAGAATGTTTGCCTAAGACGATAACGGATTGACTCAAGCCAACCGACTCTGGCGTCATGATTTCATAAGTGCCACTATGTTTCAGCATACCATCTTGGTGGATTCCCGCTTCGTGAGAGAAGGCGTTTCGTCCCACAATGGCTTTATTGGGTTGCACGGGAAAATTGGTGATGGCAGAGACGAGATGGGAGGCGCGTGTCAATTTTGTCGCATCGATGGATGTGCTAAAGGGGAGGAGGTCGTGGCGTGTTTTGAGCGCCATGACAATTTCCTCTAAGGCGGCGTTGCCTGCTCTTTCGCCAATGCCATTGATGGTGCATTCCACTTGCCTGACACCCGCCTCAATGGCGCTGAGGGAGTTAGCAACGGCGCAACCAAGGTCGTTATGGCAATGGCATGACAGCGTGACCTTATGGATGGACGGCACGCGTTCTCTGACCATGGCCATGAGGGACGCAAATTCTTTTGGCATGGCGTAGCCAACGGTGTCGGGGATATTGATTGTCGTTGCGCCTGCTTTGATAGCGGTTTCTACGGCGTGGCACAAGACGTCATGGTCGGTGCGTGAGCCATCCTCTGGCGACCACTCTACATCGTCAGTCCATCGCCGTGCGTAAGACACGCTGGATGATATGGCGTCTAAGACTTCCTCCTTCGTCATGCGGAGCTTGTGCTTCATGTGGAGGGCGCTGGTGGAGATAAACGTGTGTATTCGTTTGCGTGTGGCTGGCTTTAAGGCGTCTTGAGCGGCATCAATATCTTTGATGTGCGCTCGTGCGAGGGCGCAAATGACGCTTCCCTTGACGTCGTGGGCGATGCGCTGGACGGCTTGGAAGTCGCCTTTAGAGGCGACAGGAAAGCCTGCCTCGATGACATCCACCCCCATCTCACAGAGAAGATGGGCGATTTTACATTTTTCCTCGAGAGTCATGGAGGCCCCCGGTGATTGTTCGCCGTCGCGCAATGTCGTATCGAAAATGGTGATATGGGAGGAGGATGACATGAGGATGACCGATAGGAATGACTGACAGGGATGCCCCTCTATGACGCAAACCCATGACGGGAGCACATCACCCCATAGATAATATAAGGAAAAATGCGGGATTGTCCAAGTGAGAGACGTGCTTCATGGCCTTCGCGTGAGCTTAATTTTTTTCTTTATCCACCAATGTGTCCTCACTGATCCATGGCATCATGGCGCGTAGTTTTTTTCCTGTTTCCTCGATGGAATGTTCTGCTTCGAGGCGTCTTCGCGCCTTAAAGGAGGGTTGTCCTGCCTGATTTTCATTGACCCACTCTTTGACGAATGCGCCTGTTTGTATGTCATGGAGGATAGCGCGCATGCGTTTTTTTGTGCTGTCGTTGATAAGGCGTGGTCCGCTGGTATAGTCGCCATATTCGGCCGTGTTCGAGATAGAATAGCGCATATTGGCGATACCACCTTCATAGATAAGGTCGACGATGAGTTTCACCTCGTGGACACATTCGAAGTACGCCATTTCTGGCGCATATCCCGCATCGATAAGGGTGTCATACCCAGCTTTGATGAGGGATGTGAGGCCGCCACAGAGGACAGCTTGTTCGCCAAAGAGGTCTGTTTCACACTCTTCACGGAATGTTGTCTCGATGATACCCGCCCGCCCGCCACCGATAGCTGCGGCATAAGAGAGAGCCAACTCACTGCTGTTCTTTGAAGGATCTTGAGCGACAGCCAAGAGGCAAGGGACGCCACCCCCCGCCACATATTGTGCTCGAACGGTGTGCCCTGGTCCTTTTGGGGCAACCATGAACACATTGACATCGGGACGTGGCTCTATGAGTCTGAAGTGAATACTGAGTCCATGGGCAAAGGCGATGCTTGTCCCTTCGGTGATATGGGGTGCGATGGCGTGACGGTAGAGGTCGGCTTGTCGCTCGTCTGGAATAAGAATCATCAAGACATCGCCCCATGCTGCCGCCTCTTCTGGCGTGCATGTCGTAAAGCCCGCCTTTTTTGCTTTGGCGATAGAGAGAGAGTGAGGAAGAAGAGCGATCTTGATCTGCTGGACGCCACTCTCGCGTAGATTGTGGGCATGGGCATGGGCTTGGCTTCCATAGCCAAAAATGGCAACGTTTTTGCTTTTGATAAGCCCGATATCGGCATCTTGGTCATAATAAATACGCATGGTCGTTTATTCCTTTACTTATGAAGAGAAAGCACGCACGTCGTCGGTCGTGTGTGCGGTGAGTTGTCTTGTGACATAGTCTTCGCTATGATTGTCTAGGGCAAAAATCCCAGACCGACAAATATCAAGGCGCGCCACAAGACGCAAGTCTTTGATGAAGCACTCTACCTTATCAGGGGTGCTGACGAAGAGATACACACACAAGGCATGAGTCTGTGCGATGAGGTCAGCAGAATAGGTGCGAGCAATTGTGAGCACATCATCCATCGTGTCTTTTTGCGCGAATACTTTGACGAGAACGGCATCTCTGGCGATGGTGGCGTCGCTAAGGTGTGGCGTTGGCGTCATATGGAAGACTTTATGGACGGGCACGAGGCGTTCCAACTGGTTCGTGATTTGGTTGATAACGCGCTCACTGCCGATGGTGCTGATGGTGATACGGGAGAGGTGTCGTTTGGCATCGACTTCGCTCACGGTGAGGCTCTCGATATTATAGCCTCGCCCCGAAAAGAGGCCGATGACGCGCGCCAGCACGCCCGCCTCATTATCCACAAGAACAGACAGCACAGCCATTTTTGAAGAAGACGCCTCAGCCATCACTCATGTGTCTCTTGACGACGACAGCCCGTTCATACTTGCACCATGCCTTCAGCGCTTGTTTGGGTAGGCGTATCGCCTTCTTTGAGGAGAATGTTGTTATGGGCAGCGCCCGCTGGAATCATGGGGAAGCAGTTTTCTTGTGGGTCCACACGAATATCAGCAATGACGAGATTATCCGTAGAGAGCATGGTATGAATGACATCATCCACATCGTCAGGTTTTGATGCCCGCAAGCCACATGCGCCAAAGGCTTGTGCCAATTGGACGAAGTCTGGCAAGGATGCCGTATAAGATTGCGAGAGCCGATTCCCATAGAGGAGCTCTTGCCATTGGCGCACCATCCCCATGTATTGATTATTGAGGATAAAGATTTTCACAGGGAGTTTGTATTGCATCGCTGTGGAGAGTTCTTGGATATTCATGAGAATCGATGCTTCGCCAGCAATATCGATGACGCATGCTTTGGGATGGGCGAGTTGCACACCGATGGCAGACGGGAAGCCATAGCCCATCGTGCCAAGCCCTCCCGATGTCATCCAATGGTGAGGCTTACGGAATGTCATAAATTGAGCAGCCCACATTTGATGCTGTCCCACCTCTGTCGTGATATAGACATCGTCCCTGTCTGACAAGAGGTGATTGAGACGTTCGAGAGCATATTGCGGTTTAATGTGCGTTGCGCTTTTTTCGTAATGAAGACATTTTTTTGCGCGCCACCCCTCGATACGCCGCCACCATGGGGCAAGGGATGGCGTTGTCTTTTGTCTTTTCCGTTGTTGTCTCCATGCGCGCAGCATCGCCTCGATGGCATGGCCAGCATCGGCAATAATGGGAATGTCCACAAGGATATTTTTGTTGATCGAGGAAGGATCAATATCGATGTGAATTTTCTGAGAGTCAGGCGAGAAATCGGCAATACATCCCGTAATGCGGTCGTCGAAACGCGCGCCAATAGCAATCATGACATCACATCCATGCATGGCGAGATTCGCTTCATATGTTCCATGCATGCCGAGCATGCCAAGGCTTTGCGGCGCGTCTGTAGGATATGCTCCCAACGCCATGAGGGTTTGCGTGATGGGAAATCCCGTCTCTTGCACCAATTGGCATAGCATGGTTGATGCATGGGCGCCAGCATTGATGACGCCTCCGCCAACATAAAAGATAGGGCGCTGTGCTTGTGCCATCAAGGACACCGCCTCGTCGATACGAGAGAGAGAAGGCTGTGTCTTTGGCGCATAGCGGTGTTTTTTCTTGGAAGAAGGAGGCGTATAGAGGGTGGTCGCGATCTGCACATCTTTGGGAATATCAATGATGACGGGGCCAGGGCGGCCAGACGTGGCGACATGGAAGGCTTCGCGTATGGTCGATGCCAGAAGACGCACATCTTTGACGAGATAGTTATGCTTCGTGCAAGGGCGCGTGATTCCGACGGTGTCCGCTTCTTGGAAGGCATCGCTTCCTATGAGGTGGGTGGCAACCTGTCCGCTCAGACAGATGATAGGAATGGAGTCCATGAAGGCATCCGTCAAGCCTGTGATGGTGTTCGTCACCCCCGGACCAGATGTTACGAGGAGCATGCCGACCTTTCCTGTGGAACGCGCATACCCTTCTGCCGCATGGGCTGCTGCCTGTTCATGGCGGACAAGGATATGCCGTAGAGGCATGTCGTCCTTCTGAAAGAGCGTGTCATAGAGAGGCAACACAGCCCCGCCGGGATAGCCAAAAATGACCTCGACACCCTGTTCGCACAGGACACGCCATACAATATCAGCGCCTGAAAGGGTGGCATCTTTTGTGAGAGTCGTGAGGGAAGGCACAGAACGAGACATGAGAGACAAGGGCCTCAGCAAGGGTTGTTATCGACATGATATAGTATAGGTAACATGTCCCATAGACACAAGAGGAAAGCCTTACAATTGGATGGGATGTTGGGGTGAGAGACGCCTGTGGAGGATGGCGCGACACCATGTGGCGCTATGGATTGTGAGAATTCTGAGGGGGATGTGGCGGATGATGATGGACGGGCGTAATCCTTGCGTTTTCTGCCACGTATATTGTCTTTTTGCGTACTGGCGGGTGTCCCGTTGGATGATGGCGCGGGCTTGGTCTATGGAGAGTCGTTTGTTCAGGACATCCATCAGGGGGCGAACGCCTAAGGCTTTCATGGCGGGACATTGAGGGTCAAGATGTTGTGCTTGGAGTCTTCGAACATCGTTCAATGCGCCCCTCGATAGCATATGTCGGACGCGCCTATCGCAACGTGCGTACAGGACAGAACGTGGCGGGTGGAGCTGAACGACATGCCAGTTGTGCCTGTGGCGTCCATATGGTTTCTCTGTGCCGTCATGTTTTTTCTGCCATGTTGAGAGTGGCGTATGGGTGGCAAGGAAGACTTCCCATGCGCGGGCGAGGCGTTGGCGGTCATGGGGATGAATGCGCGCTGCCGACAGAGGGTCAATACGGGCGAGAGCGCTGTGCCAAGCTTGTCTGTCCTCCTTCCTATCCTTATGGGTCGTCTGTGCCATAAGACGCACCGCACATCGTATGGCGTTGGGGATGGGCGGTATCCTATCCAAGCCTTGAAACAGGGCTTTGAGGTATAGGCCACTGCCACCCACGAGGATAGGCATGTATCCACATTGATGGGCGTGTTTTATGGTCTGTATGGCACAAAGACGCCATGCTTGGGCTGAGAATGTCTGTCGCGCCTCCACAAAACCATAGAGCCTATGGGGGACTTTCAGCCCCATGACTCTTGTGGGGGCATCGCTGATAATAGGAATATCTCGATAGACTTGCATGGCATCGGCATTGATAACCATGCCATTGACATGTTGGGCGAGAGCGAACGCCACATGCGACTTGCCGCTGGCTGTGGGCCCTGTGATGACGAGCCCATGGAGGCGGTGCGATAGGATATGTTTCTTGTGGTGGTCGCTGAGAGGGTGTGAAGGATGGTGTCTCAAGGAGTGTCCACCATAGGTCAGTTGATTTTTAAGGTGATAAATTGCTCGCTATTTCCATAGCGTATGAGAAAGAGGAGAATGGCTTTGTTCTGTCTTTTAATGCTCTCCACATAGTTGGCGATGTCGCTGGGTCCACTGACGGGGTCTTGTCCGACACCGACAATGACGTTGCCGATGGTGAGTCCAGACTTCGCGGCGATGCTGTCGCGCTTGACATTAACG
Source organism: Alphaproteobacteria bacterium GM7ARS4 (assembly GCA_014332745.1). Taxonomy (NCBI): domain Bacteria; kingdom Pseudomonadati; phylum Pseudomonadota; class Alphaproteobacteria; species Alphaproteobacteria bacterium GM7ARS4. The sequence continues at coordinate 527,424 of JACONL010000001.1, forward strand.
ATGACGGCGCCTCGCACGCCCGTATCGATGTCGTAGCGGCGACGAAGCTCTTGGTCGATGGGGGCGACTTCGATACCAATATCATCGAGGATGATACTATCATCGGAGTCGTTTGTCTTGGCCCTTGCTCTTGCGCCCTGATTTTTTCTTTCATAGAATTCGAGATTGCCGACCGTGACGGAGCGGTTGATAATATCGCGATCGCGCCATAGGACGATGGTTGAGTCGTCATCAATTTCTGCTTCGGCAATAACCCGTTGGAGTTGGCGTGGATTTTCGACTTTTTTGCCGTCGAATTCGAGGATGACATCGCCTGTTTTCAAGCCCGCCTTATCTGCTGGCTGTCCTTCATTGACTTTGATAATGAGAGCGCCTGTCGCTTCATCCATCCCCAGACTTTCGGCAATGTCGTCCGTCACGGTTTGAATGCTGACGCCCAGCCATCCTCGTCTTGTATGCCCTAACTCTTTGAGTTGCTTGATAACGGTCGATGCGAGCGATGACGGCACAGCAAAGCCAATCCCCACATTACCGCCACCAGGTGAGAAAATAGCAGTATTGACGCCAATGACGTCCCCATCGAGGTTAAAGAGAGGACCGCCTGAATTCCCGCTATTGATAGGGGCATCGGTTTGTAAGAAATCGTCATAGGGTCCAGATTGTATGTCTCGTGCCCTTGCCGAGATGATGCCAGCAGTGACGGTGCCACCCAAGCCAAAGGGATTGCCGATGGCGAGCACCCAATCACCCACCCGTGTTTCATCGGAATTGCCAAAGGTCACAGCAGGCCATTCTCTGTCGCCGTCAATTTTCAAGAGGGCAAGGTCTGTCTTGTCGTCTCTCCCCACGACTTCCGCTTCATATTCGCTGTTATCATGCATGATGATGGTGATTTCTGTGGCGTTGGCAATGACATGGTGATTGGTGACGATATAGCCCTCGGCATCGATGATAAAGCCAGAGCCAAGAGAGTGGGTCTTGCGTTTTTCAGGGCGTGAGCCACCAAAATTTCGTCCAAATTCATTAAAGAAATCCTCGAAAGGCGAGCCCGGAGGCAGGCGAAACATGAAGGGAGGAAAATGTCCTGAAGGCGCATCGATTTCTTGGGTTGTGGAGATATTGACGACAGAGGGAAGAAGGCGCGCCGAGAGGTCAGAAAAGCCTTCATCGAATTGGGGACGGGCGATACCCGAAGAGGAAAAACACGTCACCATGCCGACAATCATCATCACCATTATGGTGGCGGCGTGGGTTTTCATAGGCGAGGGGGTGGGCAAGAAGGGGGTGGGTCTAGACATCATGCGTGTTATCTCGTCGCGGGACGTTGCTGTGTGTTAAAGTGTTTAAAGAAGTCGCTGGAAGGCGAAAGCACCATCGTTGTCGAGTTTTTGGGAAAAGACTTCGCGTATGCCTGCATGCTTCGGTAAAAGCTGAAGAAGTTTCTATCGCGCCCATAGGCATCGGAATAGATGGTGATAGCGGTGGCGTCTCCCTCACCGCGTATGATTTCCGAGTCGCGTTGCGCTTCTGCCAGAATGACGGTGCGGTCTCGTTCGGCTTTAGAGCGAATACGTTGTGCCAATTCTGCCCCCTCCGCCCTAAATTCCTTTGCTTCTCGTTCGCGCTCACTTTTCATGCGCTCGAAGATGGCTTGGCTATTGGCGGCGGGAAGGTCGGCGCGGCGAATACGCACATCCACGATCTCTATCCCAAAGGATTCCGCCTCTTTATTGACGCGCCCCTTAATCATGGACATGGCTTCCACACGTTCTGATGACAGGAGCTTCTCCATATTCAAGCCACCGACAACGTTACGTAGGGATGACGACACGGTAGAGCTCAAACGCTGACGCACAGCGCCCTCACTCCGCACCGTTTTACGGAATTCCAGCGCATCAATGATGCGATAGCGGACATAGGTATCGAGGACGAGGCGTTTCTTGTCTTTCGCGATGACTTCTTCATTGGGATGGTCATAGTCGAGGACTCGTTTTTCGTAATAGACGACATTTTGGATAAAGGGGAGTTTCCTGTGTAAGCCCGCCTCCTGTGTGACTTTGATAGGCTCACCAAACTGGAGGGTGATCGCCTGCTGTCCTTCCGAGACGACAAAGAAAATGTTTGCCGTCACGAAGACCGACAGCACTGACAGGATAATAAAGGCAAGGAGTGTGCGCGACATCTTAATTCCTATCTCTTTTTCGTTCTTTGTCTAGTTCTGTGAGGGGAAGGTAGGGGATGACGGAAGCGCCATTCTCATTATCGATAATGAATTTATCCACCTGAGACAAGACATTCTCGAGGGTTTCGATATAGATACGTTCGGTCGTGACACTTTTGTCCTCTTGGTAGGATTTGAGGACGGAAAGGAAACGAGCGCTATCACCATTGGCGCGCGCCACGACTTCTTCGCGATACGCCTCTGCCTCTTGTATGATTTTTTCTGCCTGTCCGCGCGCCCTAGGGATAATATCATTGCGATACGCCTCTGCCTCGTTACGCATACGTTCTTGGTCTGCCTTTGCCCGCTGGACGTCGCGATATGCTTCGATGACTTGCTCTGGCGGGTCAACCTTCTTGAGTTGGACTTTTGTCACCTCGACGCCGCTCCCATATTCTGTGAGGAGAGAGCGCGTGAGGGCAAGGGTTTCCTGCTCGATGACGCCTCGCCCCTCAGTCAGCGTATATTCAATATCATTTTGTCCGATAATGTCACGCATAGCGCTTTCAGCGACAGCCTTCACCGTTTGTTCAGGGTTGCGTATGTTAAAGAGATATTTCCCAGCGTCAGAGATACGCCAGAAGACGGTGAAGTTAATGTCGACAATGTTTTCATCCCCCGTCAACATGAGGCTTTCTTCGGGGATTTGTCGGCTAGAGCGTCTATCCCTCTCTGTCTCGCCTCGATAGCCTATTTCCACGCGGTTGATTTGCGTCACCTTAGGCCGATAGACCTCTTCGAAAGGATAGGGGATATGAACATGCAAGCCCGGCGGAGTCGTCCTCACCCATTTCCCAAAACGTAGGACGACACCCTGTTCATCGGTGTCCACGTGATAGAGTCCGCTCGCTAACCACAAGAACAGGGCTGCAAGAATAATCCAGCCGATGGGCAACTTATTCTCTGGAGACGAGAACCAGCGATGGATATTCTCGAAGGGAGTCTCCTTCTTCGATGTCGAATTGTGACGTGTGCGATGGCCGCCGCCACTATGCTGTTGGGGACTTTCTCCCCACGGGTCAGTATTCATACGTCATGTGTGTTCATAGGTTGGTGTTGTCCCCATCATGCCCGCCATCCATGTGCGTTACCCATATATGCAAACAGCGTGCCATCGTCCTTTTTGTTTCCTCTTTGACGCTATAGCGCTCTATTGCCTTCCTCCACCACGTCTTTCCCTCCCCCTTGTGATGTGTGCTCTTGAGCCCTATACAGGGATAACATATTGTATGTGCACGAAGAAGGCAAGCCTTGTCAACGTCTCGAGGGAGAAAAATGGTCACACCACAGGAGAAACAGGATATTGCCACCGCCATAGGCTCTGTATGTCAGTCCTGTGGCGGTGTGCCTTTTTTCGAAGAGATGGTCCAGCATGTCCAGAAGGGGGACGATGGACGTACCCATGTCATCATCAACATCGGACATCGCGACCATCGGACGTATGATTCTGTGGTGAAAGCCCTCATGGCGCAAAATATCATGGTTGTGCTGACAGCAGAGAAAACACCATCGCAGGCGCATACCCATGAGCGTACCCATGAGCGCCATGAGCGTATGAGGGAGGGGCGTATGCGGGAGCAGTCTTCTTTCACAAAAATCTTGATGCCTGATGTGCGTTATCGTCTTGCTATCACATGTGCAAAGGGGGGCGTTGGCAAATCGACGACAGCAGTCCATACGGCGCTGGCCTTGGCGAGGCAGAATAAGCGCGTGGCATTATTAGATGCCGATATTTATGGTCCTTCTGTGCCGATGATGATGGGCTTGCAAGGACAGCTCAGCAAGGATGCCAATGGGAAGATCGTGCCTCTTTATCGTCACGGCATTGCCTGTATGTCCATTGGGCTGATGCTTGCGAACAAGCAAGAGGCGTTGATATGGCGAGGGCCTATGGTGATGCGCGCATTACAACAGATGTTGCGTGATGTAGCGTGGGGGTCTCTCGATGTGATGGTCATCGACATGCCCCCTGGGACGGGGGATGTGCAACTGACTCTTGCTCAACGTTTTGATGTGACGGGCGCTGTCATCGTGTCCACGCCTCAGGATGTTGCTCTCTATGATGCCATGAAGGGGTATCACATGCTGACGCGGGTCGGTATTCCGGTGTTTGGCTTCATCAACAACATGTGTTCATTTATTTGTCCCCATTGTCATAAGGAATCCCTCCTTTTTGGCGAGAATGTCATGCGGGAAAAGGCAGCGGCCCTGGGCTTGGATGTTCTTGCCGAGATTCCATTTCGCATGGCGTTGCGTGAGGCGAGCGACTCTGGCACACCCCTTATTATCTCTGACCCTGATGGTGTGGAAGCGCAAATATACGGGCGTTTGGCGAAGGCGCTCTTGATGCGTCTGGCGGCAGAGTCGTCGCCCTCCTAAAGCTGGTGTGCACTTGTAGGGGGGATGGCGTGGCGAGGCGCGCCCTGACATTGTGTGGCGTTATGTGGCGTTTGCTTTGTCCTTTGTGATTCGTGAGCTTGCTTTTTCAAAAAAGAACGTTATAGTAACATATGTGGGATACAGGGTCTGATAGGGCATCGTGTGATGTGTGATAATGTGTGATTGTGAGGCATAGACGGAAGAATGACATATGTGGTGACGGAGAATTGTGTGCGGTGCAAATATATGGATTGTGTCGAGGTGTGTCCTGTGGATTGTTTTTATGAAGGCGAGAACATGCTTGTGATCCATCCAGACGAGTGTATCGATTGTGGCGTCTGTGAGCCTGAATGTCCCGTTGAGGCGATCATTCCAGACAATGACTCGAGGATAGGGGATTGGGTTGAGATGAATCGTGAATATGCTGAGAAATGGCCGAACATTACGCGTATGGGGACGCCGCCAGCGGATGCTGATGCGTGGCGTGACGTGAAGGACAAATTCAAGAACGAATTTAGTCCTCGTGGGGCTCAGAGGGATGGGGGTGCATAGGGAGGCTGACGCGATGAAAAAGGGGGGGGACAACCATGGAGAAGGACGTGACGATGAAAAAGCAAGAGGCAGTGTTGGGCAGCGAAGGGAGCAAGAAGAAAAACTCTGTGCGGGGCGGGTATCGAGTTGGCGATGTTGTTGTGTATCCCGCTCATGGTGTCGGGAGCATTACCGATGTTGAGGATGCGGTGTTTGATGGCGTCTCCATGCAGTTTTATGTCATTGACTTCAGTTGCGAGCATATGACGTTGCGGGTGCCGGTCAAGGGGGCGAAGACGTTGGGTTTGCGGCGCTTGAGTTCTAAAGACAGGATACAAAAGGCGTTGTATATTTTGCGCGACCCGCCGCAATCCAAGCGCGCCATGTGGAGTCGTCGCGCTCAAGAATACGAGTCCAAAATTCAATCGGGTGACCCCATGTCCATTGCCGAAGTCTTGCGCGACCTGTCGAGGCGAGGCGAAGAGGGTGAGCCGTCCTACTCAGAGAAGCAGATCTACCAAACGGCGCTCAATCGTTTAGCGCGGGAATATGCCGCCGTCGAGAAGGTCGGGGAGGACCACGCCATGCAAGAGGTGGAGAAATTGATTAAGGCAGCATAGCCTGTGCTGTGAACGCCTTCTCAGGGGGTGTGGCGGTTTGCGCATGGTGCCGTGTGCCGTAGGAGGGATTTGAACCCCCGACCTATACATTACGAATGTACCGCTCTACCAGCTGAGCTACTACGGCATAAACAGCGCCAGTCTTCACACCTCCATGCTGTCACACCTTCATACCCTCATACTACCTCACATACCCTCATATACCATGATGGGCGTCATAAAGGCAAGTCGAGGGAAGCCTATGATACCTATGATAGATGACAGGAAGAGACAGGTGCTTTATGCCATGAGATGACGGGCAACGGCATCGGCGCATTGCCTTCCCTCCCTTATCGCCCAGACCACGAGAGATTGTCCGCGCCGTGCGTCGCCGCATGCGAAGAGATGGGGTTGGGACGAACGATAGTCTGTCGTATTTGCCTTGATATTACCACGTTCATCGAGAGAGACACGCGCCTCTGTCAATAAGCCCGTATGGGTTGGGTGGAGGAAACCCATGGCCAACAACACCATATCGGCTTTGAGAATGCGTTTTGACGCGCCCACAATGTTCATATGGCGTCTATGGTCAGAGTCTTTCTCCCACGTCACGTCACAGAGTTCTATGGCGACAACATGGTCTTTGCTGTCATCGAGGAGAAACCCTTGAGATGACACCGCCCAGAGTCTTGACGCGCCTTCCTCATGGGAGGTAGAGCTACGTAACTTGGTTGGCCAGTAGGGCCACTCCAGCGCCTTATTTTCATGACGGGGCGGTTTTTCTAAAATTTCCAATTGGGTGACGGAGAGCGCGCCTTGCCTGTTGGCTGTGCCGATACAATCTGAGCCTGTGTCGCCGCCGCCAATGACGATAACGTGTTTGCCTTGGGCATGGAGGGGGGCGCTGTGGATTGTCTCTCTCGCCACCCGCTTATTTTGTTGGGTGAGGAAGTCCATAGCGAAGTGAATCCCTTGGGCGTGACGGCCAGCGATGGGTAAATCACGCGGCACTTCCGCGCCCATGGCGAAAACGATGGCGTCATAGCGTTTTTCCATCTCTCGCCAAGGGATGTCGTCTCCCACATGGCATTGCGTTTTAAATTCCGTTCCTTCGGCGCGCATTTGTTCGATGCGTCGTTCGATATGTTTTTTATCGAGCTTAAAGTCGGGGATACCATAACGAAGCAAGCCCCCACAGAATGCTTGTTTTTCATAGATGGTGACGTGAAAGCCTTGACGCGTGAGTTGTTGCCCGCATGCCATGCCAGCGGGTCCCGAGCCGATGATCGCGACATGCTTATGGATTGTGACGTTTGGTGGTTGTGGCGCGATCCATTTCTGTTGCCATCCATAGTCGATAATGGCGCACTCAATATCCTTGATCGTCACAGGAGAGTCGATGAGGTTGAGGGTGCATGCGGCTTCACATGGGGCGGGGCAGATACGTCCTGTGAATTCGGGGAAGTTGTTTGTTTGGTGAAGGACATCCAACGCATCACGCCAATCATCTTGATAGATGAGGTCGTTGAATTCGGGGATGACATTATGGACGGGACAGCCCTCATGGCAGTAAGGCACACCGCAATCCATACAGCGTCCAGCTTGAGCGTTCAGCACATGCTGAGGGAGAGGGAGCATGAACTCGTCAAAAGAGGCCGTGCGTTCTTGCACCTCTTTTTTTTGACGGCTTTGGCGCTCAACATCGAGAAAGCCCGTGACGTTACCCATAACAACACTCTTGATTTAAGGGATTCAGAGAGCGTTGGCGAACGCTCATGCCGTCTTTTCCTCTACCAATGTTTGTGGTTGACAATCAAGGGATTTCTTTCCTGTTGCGTCTTTGGTGAGGGCATGGCGAAAATCACGGGGGATGATTTTGACAAAATGGCGCTTGTGTTTTTCCCAATCATCCAACAAGCTCTTGGCATAACGGCTCTTGCTGTAGTGGGCATGGAGTGTGATAAGCATGCGCAAACGCCACCAATCATCCTGTAGGGGGTGTTCCATGATAGACACCATGAGGCGGTCGATGCTTTGTGGGTCGGGTCTTTCTTCATTGATGGCGCGGCGCGCCTTCTCTTCTGTTTTTCCCTTTTGCCACTCCTGTGCGTAGGCGATATCGACCATATCGGTATTGCACCATTGGGCGCATGTGCCGTCAGCATCGTAGAGGTAGGCGATACCGCCGCTCATGCCAGCGGCGGCATTGCGTCCAAACGCCCCTAGAATGGCGACACATCCGCCCGTCATGTATTCGCATGCATGGTCGCCCACGCCTTCAACGACAGCGACAGCGCCTGAGTTACGCACGGCAAAACGTTCGCCTGCCATGCCAGCGACAAAGCAACTGCCACTGGTTGCGCCATAGAGCGCTGTATTGCCGATAATCATATTGTCATGGCTCTGTCGTTGTGAGTCCTTATGGGGATGGACAACGATATGTCCGCCACTCAAGCCTTTGCCGAGATAGTCATTGCCTTCTCCTTCGAGGGTGAGATGGATATTCTTACAGAGGAATGCGCCAAAACTCTGTCCCGCACAGCCTCGCGCATGAAGGGTGATGGGGGGATGGGGGTGTGGCGCGTCGCGTGTGCCTTGATGTCTCGAGACAAAGCCTGAGAGCATGGTCGCAAATGTGCGGTCTGTATTGCATATATCGGTGTCTATGTGGAGGGGTTTATTCTCTTTGAAGGCTTGACGCGCTTTAGCGACAAGGGTTTGGTCTTTGACGTCAGCGAGGGGATGGCGTTGCTCTTTGTGGTGGGCGCGCTTGTCATGGCGAGCGAGGGGAGGGACAAAGAGCAATGGCGACAGATCGATAGCGTCAGCATGGGGACGTATGGTGTCTGGGATGGCGTCTGATGTTTTACGTTGTAATATGTCGGCGCGCCCGATGAGCTCTTGGAGTGTCCTGTAGCCCAAGAGAGACATCCAATAGCGTAGTTCGTCGGCGACAAAGAAGAAATAGTTAATGACGTGGTCTGGCGTGCCGTGGAATCGCTCACGTAAGATGGGATTTTGTGTCGCAATGCCTACGGGACATGTATTGAGGTGGCATTTGCGCATCATAAGACAGCCACTGGCGATAAGGGGGGCGGTCGAGAAGCCAAATTCATCGGCGCCGAGCAGAGTAGCAACAAGGACATCCTCGCCGGTGCGTAGCCCGCCATCGACTTGTAGACAGACTCTATCCCTGAGCCGATTGAGAACGAGGGTCTGTTGAGTTTCACTGAGTCCTATCTCCCATGGCAATCCCGTATGTTTTATGGATGCCAGCGGCGATGCGCCTGTGCCTCCTTCTGTGCCGGCGATGGTGATATGGTCGGCGCGCGCTTTGGCGACTCCCGCGGCGACAACGCCCACACCGACTTCTGACGCCAATTTCACGCTAATGCGCGCCTGTGGGTTGATATTCTTCAAGTCAAAGATCAGCTGAGCAATATCCTCGATAGAGTAAATATCATGGTGAGGCGGCGGGGAAATAAGCCCAACACCGGGCGTAGAACAGCGTATACGCGCAATGACGGCGTCGACTTTTTCGCCCGGCAATTGTCCGCCTTCCCCGGGCTTTGCCCCTTGGCAGATTTTTATCTGTATGTCGTCGGCATTGACGAGATAGGTGCTATTGACGCCAAAGCGTCCCGATGCCACTTGTTTGATACGCGAGCGCATGGAGTCGCCATTCTCGAGGCGATGGTAACGTTGTTCATCTTCGCCTCCTTCGCCCGTGTTGGATTTCCCGTTGATACGGTTCATGGCGATGGCGAGGTTGGTGTGCGCTTCATAAGATATAGAGCCAAACGACATCGCCCCTGTGGCAAAACGTTGCACAATGTGCGAGGCTGACTCCACCTCACTGAGAGGAATGGCATGGTGCGCAAGGATTTTTGGCGAGAGGAGGCGTCTCAACGTCACCATTGCATGGTCATCGCGATAGACATGCTGAGTGAATTCCTTATAGCGCCTATGGAGTTTCCCGCGCACGGCATGTTGAAGAGATGCGATAGAGTCCGTATGCCATGCATGGCTTTCTCCATGGGTGCGCATGGCGTAGTCGCCGCCTACCTTCAAGGAGGATAAGAGCGAGGGTATGGGCGCTGATATGTCCTTTGTTGCCTTATTGTTCCACGCATGGTCGTGGTGATGGCGGATATTTTTTTCAATGGCGTCACCATCGACACCACTGATGGGGGCGGATGTAGCGGGAAAATAGCGGTCGATAAAGGTGCGCGATAGGCCAAGGGAGTCAAAAATTTGTCCGCCACAATAGGATTGATAGGTCGAGATACCCATTTTCGACATCGTCTTCAGGAGAGCGTTATGGCATGCCTTGAGATATTGTTCTTGTGCTCTTTGTTCTGTGATGCCATAGCGCGTCCCATGCTCTTGATACAGAGCATGAATGGTCTCTAAGGCGAGCCATGGGCATATGGCGTCCGCCCCATAGCCAGCAAGGCATGCCATATGGTGAGGCTCGCGCGCATCGCCACTATCGATGAGCAGGGACAGAGAGAGGCGCGTTCCTTTTTTGATGAGGTGATGATGAACGGCAGACAGGGCGAGCAAACTGGGGATAGGCACACGTTTTTTCGACAGAGCGCGGTCTGTGAGCACGAGAACGCACGTGTCATGGCGGGTGCTGAGACGATAGGCATGGTCGTTGAGGGCATCGATGGTATCGGCAAGAGTCGAGCGTTCTTTATCAAAGGTGATATCAATGGCATGATAGGGGATATTGTGGCGTTGGGCATGGTGGCAGAGCTGGGCGAGGGTATCGCTATCGATGCATGGGGCCTCTAAGGTGATATAGCGCGGGTGTGTTGTGTCTTTTGTCTTCTGTGTTTGGGGTTCGAAGAGGGGATATTTTGCGCCTATGAGCGTCTTGAGGGACATAACCCATGCTTCCCGTAAAGGGTCGATGGCGGGGTTGGTGACTTGTGCGAAACGTTGCTTAAAGAAATGATAGAGGGACTTGTGGTGGGTGGAGAGGACGGCAGGGGGCGTATCGACACCCATAGAGCCTAAGGGTTCTTTTCCTTGAGTCATCATCGGGACGATATAATACAGAATATCCTCTCGGGTATAGCCAAAGGTCTTGTGGGCATGGCGTATATCGTGCGCCTTAGGGCGTTTGCTGATAAAGGGCGGCGGGTGAATCGCTGGCGTGTTCTTTCCCTGTGTCTTTTGCGTTGTCTTGATGCCATGTGTCCCCGTGTCGCGTATGCCCGTGTCGCGTATGTCTGTGTCGCGTGCCTCTGTGCTGGGGGGAAATGGGATGGCGTGTTGCTGTTGTTTTTTCTGCCATGGGTGCGCATTGACCAATTGGGTTTTGATGGTGTCATCATCGATGATGCGTTTGGCGTGGAGGTCGATGAGGAGCATCTTGCCGGGATGGAGGCGTCCTTTTTTGAGGATGTCATGGTCATGGATATGCTGGAGGACTCCTGCTTCTGAGGCGAGGATACATTGTCTTTGGCGCGTGATGATATAGCGGGCTGGGCGCAATCCATTGCGGTCGAGGACGGCGCCGATAAGGCGTCCGTCAGTGAAGGCGATGGCGGCGGGGCCATCCCATGGTTCCATGATGGCGGCATGGTGGGCGTAAAAGGCGCGCTGTGCTGGCGCCATGAGCGTATCATTTTGCCATGCCTCTGGGATCAGGGTTGTTACGGCATGGGGAAGGCTATAGCCGCCATGGAGCATGAGCTCGAGCACTTCATCGACGCATGCGGAGTCTGAGAGCCCTTCTGTGATGACGGGACGCAAGGCTTTTTGCTGTTGGGGCGTGAACAGGCTTCCTTCGAGGCTCTGTTCGCGGGCGCACATCCAATTGATATTGCCGCGAAGTGTATTGATTTCGCCATTATGACAGAGGAGGCGAAAGGGCTGTGCCAGAGACCAAGAGGGAAATGTGTTCGTAGAAAAACGCTGATGGACGAGGGCGATGCTCGATGTGAAGTCACTCTCCATGAGGTCGGGAAAAAATGTCTTGAGGTGTGACGCCATGACAAGCGCCTTATAGACAATGGTTTGGCTCGATGCTGAGGCGCTATCGATGTCATTGTCTTCTGTTCTCTTCTCTTTGAGCGCATGGCGCAGTTGCTTACGGATGACATAGAGCGTCCTGTCGAAATCTTGGCTCTGCTTGAAACGCCCCTCAGGGCGGCCTATGAAGGCTTGGATAAAGCATGGGATGTCCTGACGCAGGGACTCGCCAACCACATGCGTTTTGGTGGGGACATGACGCCATGCGAGGAGAGGGAGTGTTTCGCGTTGTAGGAGCGCCTCGACATGGGCGCGCACCCCTTGTTGTTGAGCGTGGGCGCATGTGAGAGTCATCACGCCATAGGAATCGGGTATGAGCTCTTGCTTCAGGATACGAGAGAAGAACGCATGGGGCATGCGCGTGAGAATGCCGACACCATCGCTGGCAAGAGCATCAGCGCCCACAGCGCCCCGATGGGTGACGTTACACAGGATACGCAAGCCATCTTGGACGATGGCATGGGATGACGCATTGTCAATATGGGCAATAAAACCAATCCCGCACGAATCCTTCTCGTAGGATGGGTTATAAAGTCCTTGTTGGGATGGCATGGTCTGTGGTGATGTCTCTAAAAAACGCAAAAAACACGGGGCCCTCTTCCCATGACGGCCCGTGACGGCATGCCATTATAGGGAAAACCATAGCATGATGCAACATGGGCGGGTGGCACATCGCCACATAATCGTGTTCTATGAGAGGCGATGATGTGATATTATCATGTATCGAGACGGCTCAACGCATGGCATGATAGGGAGTCAATACATATATATGTAATATATGTAACATGTTACATACACGATGTCCCCACAGATGATGAAAAAACGCGCCTCTTCCCTTTCGACACTCTATGAGTCCCGTTCCCCTCTCGATGCGCCCACTGATGGGATGGCGTTGTTAGATGATGTGCGCGACACCCTGATAACAGAGGCAAAGGCTTTGCAGGATGTCGCCCATACGCTCGATGGCGATGCTGTGGAGCGCGCCCTTTCTGTGATGGGTGAGTGTGCGGGACGTGTTATTGTGACAGGCGTGGGAAAGAGTGGCCATATTGCGCGTAAAGTCGCGGCGACATTGGCATCCACAGGCACGCGCGCCTTTTTTGTCCATTCGGCAGAAGCCTGTCATGGCGACCTTGGCATGATAGGCAAGGGCGATGTCGTCCTTGCCCTGTCCAATTCTGGCAAGAGTCACGAGTTGATGTCCATTGTGTCCTATAGTCGCCGCTATACCATTCCTTTGATAGCGCTCTGTGGCGCGTCCGCTCAGGAGACAATGTTTTGTCGGGCAGCGGATGTGGCGTTGCTTTTGCCTTCTGTGGCGGAGGCATGTCCTCTCGACCTTGCGCCGACGACATCCACGACGATGATGCTGGCGTTAGGCGATGCGCTGGCGCTGGCGCTGTTGCGCTGGCGCGGTTTCTCTGAGGACGATTTTCGAGACATTCATCCGGGCGGCGGTCTTGGCATGCGTTTGCAGACCGTTGAGGCGTTGATGCACAAGGGGGATACCTTGCCGTTAGTGAGGATGGCGACATCGATGGGCGATGCTTTGCTCGTCATGACGAGCAAACATTTTGGCTGTGTGGGGGTTGTGGACGACAAGGGGGCGTTATGCGGTGTCATCACGGATGGCGACTTGCGCCGTCATATGCGCCATAGGATTTTAGAAAAGGAGGCGGGACAGATCATGACACGCCATCCTCACACCATAGAGAAGGGGGCGTTAGCGGTATCGGCATTGAAGGCCATGAATGACGCATCGATCACGAGCCTTTTTGTGACGGATGGCGACTCCCTTGTCCCGTGTGGCATTCTCCATATCCATGATTGTTTGCGCGCTGGTATCAGCTGAGTCGACAGGGCGCGTCTTTATGGCGAGTCCTCCTCTGGCGGCGCTGGAATGGGTTTGATACGCACCGTGCCGATACGCCTCTTGGTGGCGGCGAGGATGGTGAATTCGAATCCGTAGAAACGCATGCGTCTTTGGGCTTGGGGAATGGCGCGCGCTTCATAGGTAATGAGTCCGCCAATGGTGGCCGCTTCATCGTCTGGCAGGTCCCATCCCATGAAGCGATTAATGTCGCGCACCGTGCTATGCCCTTCGACGATGATAGAGCCGTCTTTTTGTTTTTGGCTTATCTGTGTGGTTTTCGTGTCTGACTCGTCTCGAATATCGCCAACAATTTCTTCTAAGATGTCTTCGAGGGTGACGATTCCCATGAGCGTGCCATATTCATCGATAACCATAGCGCTATGTTCATTTTTCAGTTGGAATGCCCTCAATTGATACAGGAGGGACGTCGACTCTGGAATGAACCATGGCTTATGGAGGATACGGACGAGGTCTTTTTCGTTGTGGGGTTGATTTTCCTTTTTCAGCAAATGTTTGACATAGAGGATACCGATAATGTTGTCGGCGCGTCCTTTTGTGATAGGGATACGCATATAAGGTGATGTGATAGCGCGTTCGATGAGGCTGTCGATGGGTTGTCCGATATCGAGGGCAAACATATCTTGTCGGTGGACCATAATATCGCCCACACTCACATCATCGAGGTCGAGGACACTACGGAGCATGAGACGTTCATCATGGTTTTTTGTCGTATCGCCATGGAGGTCGATAGCGCCAAGGAGTTCTTCTTCGTCTTTTGTCTTTTGTGAGGGGGCGAGTTTGTCGCGCCATGGGTAAAGGAGGATGGTGACGATGGCGTGGGCGAGGCGAGAAAAGGGATAGAGGACAAAGATAAGGATTCGTAAAAAGGGCGCGACAGCCATGCTGATATGGCTTGGCTTGCGCAAGGCGAAGGTTTTCGGCATGGTCTCAGCGAAGATGACAATGAGGGCTGACATGACGATGGTGGCGAGGATGACGCCTGTTTCTTCGCCATACAGGGTGATAAACAAGCTGGCGGCGAGGGCGGAGGCGAGGGTATTGACGACATTATTGGCGAGGAGGAGGGTGCTGATGAGACGTTCCTTATCTTGTTGTAGTTTTTCGACCAGACGCGCTCTCTTACGTCCTTGTTTAACCCATCGATGGATACGTAACTTGGAGGTTGCGGTGATGGCTGTTTCTGTTCCTGAAAAGAAGGCAGAGCATGCCAAGAGCGTGATGATGGTCGTGGCGATAATGAGGGTGGAGGTTGTTGTCATGAGGTTGTGTGCTATTGGGGGGTGGTGCGTTGTTGGGTGAGATAGTGGTCGAGGGTTTGGCGTATGGGGTCGATGGGACATTGGGGGGCGATGAAGGCTTTGCCAATGGCGCGCATGAGGATAAGCGTCATGGTGTTTCCTCGATTTTTCTTATCCCGTTGCATACATGTCAGCAAGGTGTCGGTGGTGAGGCTTGTGGCGGGCGTCCATAATTGTTCGGGGAGGAGCTGGTGGCGTTCGAGATGGGCATAAAGGCGTTGTTCTAGCGAGGGGGGGGCGTGCTTGAGGGTGACGGAGAGGCGCGCGGCGAGAAGGAGACCGATAAGAACGCCTTCGCCATGGAGGAGAGACTCGTCAAAGGCGTTCGCGGCTTCGAGGGCGTGGCAGAAACTATGTCCTAGATTGAGGAGGGCGCGTTGTCCTTGTTCTTTTTCATCATGCATGACGATGTCCGCCTTCATGGCGGCACAATGGGAGATAGCATACAGGATGTCGCGTCCTTCGCCTTGTAGGAGTGAGGTGGCATGCTGGTCGAGCCATTGGAAGAATGGTTCATCTTTGATACATGCATATTTCAATATCTCGCCATAGCCAGCGGTGATATGGCGTTGAGGCAGGGTTGTGAGGGTCGCGCTATCGCAGACGACTCGCCGCGGTTGATAGAATGTGCCAATGAGATTTTTGCCATGACGGCTGTTGATGGCGGTTTTTCCGCCAATGGCGCTATCGACTTGCGCCAAGAGCGTTGTCGGCACATGGATAAGGGGGAGCCCTCTGAGCAAGAGATTTGCGGCGACGCCGCCCACATCGCCTATGACGCCGCCGCCTAATGTGATGAGGATGCTGTCGCGCGTGATATGGGACGACAAGGCATGCTCGCATATGGCGCGTAAGGCATCATAGGATTTGAGCGACTCAGAAGAGCCACCATAGTCATGGCGGTCGAGGACACAGCATGTATGCTTGACCTTGTGGCGTGTGAGGCTCTCACAGAGCTGTGCGCCATAGAGGTCATAGACAATGGTTTCGCTGACGATGAAGGCGTGGGGAGGGGCGGCGGACGTGCTCTGTTGTGTGCTGTGGTGAGTCTCAAGGACGTGCTGTCCGATGGAGGGGAGAGACTCTCGGCCGATGATGATACGGCATGGTGTCTCATGAAAAGGTATCTCTATGACGTGCTGTTGCATGACCATTCTTTATGCTGGACATAATGTTGTAGGGCGTCAAGGGCTTGTCGTGTCGTTATATCGGGTTTTTCCATAGAACAAGGACAACGGATATTGGCTTGGGCATAGAAGGGTTGTCGTTGCCTGTAGAGTGTGCGGAGTCGATGGCGTGTGTTCTTGCCATGGAGGAGGGGGCGATGCGCGTTTTTCCTTGCTAAACGTTGGGTGAGGATAGGCAGAGGCACATCTAACCATAGGCTAATGGCATGTTGTCGTGTGATGGCGTCGCGTATGGCTTTTTGGATGAAGGCGCCGCCACCGAGAGCAACAACGGACGCTGGTCGTTCGAGGATGGTGTGGATAATGCATTCTCTTTCATAGTGACGAAAGACATCCTCGCCATGGCGACGGAAAATATGTTGGATGGACATGCGGTAACGTTGTTCTATGACGGCATCGCTATCGATGAAAGGCATGGGGATGATGGTGCTGAGTTTTTTTCCTATGGTCGTTTTTCCACATCCCATCATGCCCACGAGGACAATGATATGCTCTTTGAGGCAGGACATGCTTTGTTGACGGGGTTCTTGTGTGTGCAAGGGTATGGTCCTTCTTGTATCCCGTGGCGTTTTGTGTCTATATAGACTGATGTTGGCGTTCATGTCCATACCATGCATGGTCAAAGGCGCAAAGAGAGACAATGTGCCGCCTATGATGATATGATGAAGGAGACGATGGTAAGAGCAGGGGACGTCCCTTTGGTGCAAGGCCATGAGTCGGTCTCAGGCTGTGCTTGGCATCGTCGCGCCAGCTCGATGGAGGATGAAAAGCGCCTCTCACAGCATTATGGCATGTCGGCAGTGATGGCGCGTCTCTTAGTGAGTCGTGGCTATGGCATTTCTGACGAGACGGACGCTTTGTGGCATGGCGATGGTTCTTGGGAGGATGGCGTCGCATGGCTTGACAGCATGGCGTACGAGCGTTTTTCCCTGTTGCCTCTGGTGGCACAACGATGTGTGGAAGCACTGAGCAAGGGTGAGAAGATAGGCCTCTTTACCGATTATGATGTGGATGGGGCATGTTCGGCCGCCATCCTTGACCATTATTTACGTCGCTTCTGTGCGCATGGTATCGTGCGCGCTGTGCCAGAAAGGGTGCGTGAGGGTTTTGGCCCCAACGCCCAGCGGATAGAGGCTTTGCGCGCCAGCGGTGTTCGGCTCTTGTTCGTGTGCGATTGTGGCAGTGCCGACAAGGCCTTTTGGTCGCCTTACACACAGGATATGGACATTATCATCTTTGACCACCACCGCATGCATGAGGATTGGGGGGATGGGGAAGACGGCTGTTGGGTGGTGAATCCGCACAAACGCGAAGGGACAGAGCCTTCATCCCTAGCCTATCGCCATGCCTGTGCCACAGTGTTGTGTTTCATGTTTGTTGTCGTTCTCTCGCGCCTTCAGCGCACGATAGGACAGCATGCGTCTATCGGGCGCATGGGGCGTGTCGTGCCATCAACGCGGGATATGGTGGGTTATACGGGTTTTGTCGCGCTCGCTATTATCTGTGATGTGGTCTCTATGGATAGGCATCATCACAGGCTCGTTCGTTTGGGTTTGCGTGTCTTAAATAGTGCGTGCTGTGGCGACATCACACCCCCTCATGAGACTCGTCCCTCCCTGTGGGGAGAACTCTATGCGGGGCTCTGTCATCTGATACGTTGTGCGAGGGTGGGGTTGCCTGTGGATGAAGAGACGTGTGCCTATGTCATCGGTCCTTGTTTGAACGCTGGTTCGCGTTTGGGTGAGAGCAGGCGCGCTTTAGATATGTTGGTTGAGGGTCGTGCGTCCGATGCTGAGCGTCTTTATCATGTGAATAAGCGCCGTAAAGCCATGCAGGCGCAATGGAGTGCGCGTTTCATGACAGAGAAGAAAGACAATGATTGTGTCTTGTGGGATAAGGCATGTCCCATTGGCATTCTGGGTTTATTAGCGTCCATGCGTGTGTCGAGGTTTCATCGTCCGTCTTTTGTCTTTGGACAGCGAGAGGATGGGGTATGGGTTGGCTCATGCCGTAGTGTTAGGGGGGTGAATGTCGAGGCGTGGCTGTGCGAGGCTGTCGCCACTGGCACTTTGTGGCGTGGCGGTGGACATGCGATGGCAGGCGGTATGTGCGCGCGGGACGAGGCGCAGTTACGTCTCTTTGCTCATTTTATCGAGGAAAAATGGGACAGGATGGCTGGTGTTCTAGCGAAACCCGTCTTATGGGTTGATGGCGTGATGGGTGGACTGGTGGCGAGACATGACCGCAAGAAGGGCCACAAGAAAAGTGAGACGGCGCGCATCCCTGTGGACTTTACGTTGTGGGACGATATGGCGCGTTTGCGTCCATGGGGGGTGGATTATCCCGTGCCGTGCTTCATGTTTTCGTCCATGACGATCGAGTCGATACGTTTTTTCGGTGACGGG
This sequence comes from Alphaproteobacteria bacterium GM7ARS4, assembly GCA_014332745.1. Lineage (NCBI taxonomy): Bacteria > Pseudomonadati > Pseudomonadota > Alphaproteobacteria > Alphaproteobacteria bacterium GM7ARS4. The sequence continues at coordinate 545,983 of JACONL010000001.1, forward strand.
CAAGCGCATGGCGCATGCCGTCTACGTTCCTCCATGTCATTGGGGCATGGCGAGATAGAGGCGGTGGCCTTTCATTGTTGGCAGAGTGGCTTAGGCGCCTTTCTTAAGCGCTATGAAGGCAGAGCCGCGCGCTTTGCAGGCCATGTCCGTTGCGAGATGGTGGCTGGCATGCGCCGTCTCCGCCTTCACCTTGTGGATGCTGCGCCTATAGAGAGCGTTCAGAATCGGTAATTGACGCGTCCCAAGAAGGTGCGAGGCGCGCCTGGCCCCAAGAATCGAGGGCTACGTCCTCCCGCATCTAACTCAGGTTCGGCGATAATCCCGAATGTTTCATACTCTTCATCCAACAGGTTATAGACATCGAGATGCACATCGAGATTGTCGAAGAGCTGATACCCCGCCTTGAGATTAAAGACGACAGCGCTAGGAATGGGGTCGAAAGCATTGACGTCATCTCCCCTGAGATATTGTCGAGCGGTATAAATGCCCTCGACGCCAAAGGACACATTGTCAACAAAGAGGGTGATACCGCCCTTGATGTTATGGCGCGGGATACCGGGGATGGCGTTGCCTTTCTTCACATAACAGCCATCGTCATCGCACAGCGCGTCATCCAGATTTTCATAGGCTTCCCCAGAAGGCAGGACTTCATCCGTTCGATATTCGGCATCGACGAAGGCATAATTGAGCGCATAGCGGAGGCTCTTCGTTGTGCCTTGGACACCGAATTCGATACCTTGTCGGCGCGTGCGTCCAGCGTTGGTAAAATACCCTGTGCCAATGGCGTTGCCAGCGACAAACAAGATGTCATTGTGATTATGTCCGCTGAACAAGCTCGTATGCCACTGCCATGTGACAGAGGCATCGGTATAACGCCCTCTCATACCCAATTCATAGGACCTATTGACGACATGCTCCAAAGGAGGGTCTGCGAGAAACGCATTAGGGAGGCGACATGGTTGTTCGGGATCAGCGCATGCCAGCTCGCTGGCGGTGGGTGTGCGATTTCCTTCGCCATAGCGCCCATAGAGCTGAAAGAGCGGCGACACACGCCAGAGGAGTGAGGCACCGGGGTTGTAACGGCTATAGACATGGTCGCCGTTCAGGTCATTATTATGCGCGCCTCCTGTATTCTCCAATTCGATAGTCGTGCGGTTATAGCGTCCATCAACGGTAAGTGTCAGTGCTGACAAGAGTTCATAGCTCGAGGTGAAGTACGTCCCGACATGATGTTGAGTCGTTTCCAAGTCCACAGGCGTCTCACCGCCAACGAGCAAGGCGAGAGAGCTCACGCCCCTTGTCGCATCGAACATGCCTAGCGTTGTCTGGCTATGATACTCAACCTGTCCATAATGGTAGTTGACCCCAAAGATAGCAGAGAATGGACGTCCATAAAATATGTCGTCATAGTGCGCCTGCCCTGTGAGGCTTATATCACTGCTTTCGGTGGTGCTTGTGTTGAGGGCGGCAATGTCGTCATCATCGAGGCCATCGGGTAAATCATCTTCCTCTAAGGCGTCGCCCGTGCTGAGGATAATGGCGTCCTCCACATCATCGATATCTGATGCTTTGTTGCCATCCTCATCGAGGCAATCCCCATCAGCATCCACAGCATCCTCATCGGTGACAAAGAATTCATCGCCTCCTACGTCACACTCTTCCGCTTCGAATTCGTCTCCGTTCAGTGTCGAACGTTCTCGCAGACGGACATGGGCGTTGCCTCGAAATGTCCACTTGCTATCCATGATATATGACGCTTGGGTGGCGAAGAGGATATTTTCGTTTTCCGTCCTATCGGGATGGGTATAGATGGCGTCTCGGCCCTCTACGGCCAAGAGATCTTCAGGAGTCGGCCCATTCCCGACGAGTTCGGAATCGCTGGCGCTCACATTGAGAGACCACGTCAGTTTGTCAGTCTTCTTTGTGACATCGCCATAAATTTGTCCGACACGGCTAGAGGAGAAGTCGCGCCACCCATCCTCGCGGAAATATGTTCCGCCCAGATAGCTTCCCCATGTCTTGTCAAAGCTGACATGTCGAACTTCGACAACATTGTTGGATTGGGCGAAAGAGCCGCCACTGAGCGCTATCTGATGATGGGGCTGGGAAAAGGCGTTCTTCATGTTGACGCTGATAGCACCGCCGATGGCGTTCAGGCCAAAGACAGGATTCGCCCCGGGAATGACCTGCACGCTCTCAATGGCAAATGTCGGGAGTGTGTCCCACTGAATAACGTCACCGAAGACGTCATTGAATCGACTACCATTTTGGTAAAAGGCAATGCCTTGAGGACTCCCCAAGAGAGGCGATGCAATATACCCTCGAAGAGATACGTCCTTTTGGTAGGGATTGTTCTGCACATCATGGATTGTCAGTGAACCCAATTGGCTATGAATCATGGCCGCAAGGTCGTTGCTGTTATACGTGTCAGGCTGGACGATGTGGACATTGTGTGGCACATCATCGACCACCATCCCACTATGGTGCAGGGGGGTAGGCGCATGGACATGAATTGTTGGCAATTCTGTTGTTTCTGCGTGTCCTGTCCGTGATATAGGCAAGCACAGGAGAGTCATGGCAGCGACGACCCCTATGGACCGCCTCCAGCGCACGGATTGTTTTTTTTCAAAAGACATAGTCGGAGACCTCCAGGATTTTTGGTTAAAAGAGCACCTCCTTGTTGCTCAAAGCATAGGGCAAGAGAGAATAAAAGCAACGCTAAATATAAACGTTAAATATATACGTCATAGAAGGCAGGCGATACCATCACGGCATGAAATTCTTTACATGACGATAAAGCTTGTGTTAGGGTGGCTTTGCTTTTATAACGGAGCGGCAACGATTCCGTTTGCATGAGGATGGCGTTTATGCTTTAATCCGTGAAAACGGGGCAGGAGTGTTCACAAGAAGGAAGTGCAAAACAAGAAGACCTATCAGGAGGAAGTAGAGAGATGTTTTTTTATACGAGGAAGGAGCGTGTGGGTATGATTTTTCGTGCCTGCGTTGGATTATGTGTTATCTCTGTGGCGGGTGTTTTAGGGCTGTATGACACGTCTGCCAGGGCTGAGGTTCAGTTATTAGGCAAGGAGGGTTGGCGTGTGACGTTGGATGGTTCTGTCAATGGTTTTGGCGTGTATTCGACGCGTGGTGTTGTGGAGAATCCGGGCGGTCATACCTTAGCGGGTGGTCCTGTTGCGAATGGCGATACTTTTCGTGTTGCCAGTGGTTTATTGCCTGCGGTGTTTGCGTTTAACGTGCATGCGCCC